>JBCCKK010000026.1:0-17858 GCA_039027395.1 Verrucomicrobiota bacterium
GCATTTCCCCCACCATTATGACATCAGGGTCTTGACGAAGTGATCCTCTCAAAGCGGTCGCAAACGAATCGGTATGACTCCGTATTTCTCTTTGGGTGATTTGGCAACCCGTTGGCTTGAACACATATTCAATAGGCTCTTCTAATGTGATGATGTGATCTTTCCGCTCTTGGTTGATCTGATCGACCATTGCAGCAAGTGTCGTGGTCTTACCGCTGCCAACCGCACCTGTCACCAAAACGAGGCCATTGTGATACTTGATCAACTTATACATGACCTCCGGCATTCCGAGTTCCTCCATACTCCGCATGCGAGAAGCAATCACCCGAAAAACCGATTCCCAACCTCGTCGCTGCCGGACCACGCTTGTCCGAAAACGGCCTAGTCCTGGAACTTCGTAACAAAAATCAATGGAACCAAATTCTTCGACATATTCGATTTGGTCTTTTGTGAGAAACTCTTTAGCAAGCCGTTCAGCGTCTTCGGGAGAAAACGGTTTGGCATCTTCAGAAAGTGCCCCCAGGTTCCCATTATATCGAACAAGCGGAGGAGAATCAGGTCCAAGGTGAAGATCGGATGCATCGAGATCAACAGCATACTTAAGGTATTCCGTTACCTTGGCAGTTCCTCCATGATCATCAAATGCCTCTTTTCCTTGAATGACTGCAGAGGGACTCGTTGCGGCATGAGCATCTTCCTTAGGAACATCTTTCTCCACCTGCTCCATTGCTTGCATGATCAGATTCAACAATTGATCATGTTGTTCTTTGCTAAGTAATTGCTGCTCCAGCATGAAGTTGAGCGCAGGAGCACCATCAATTCGCGCTAAAGCCGCTTGGGTGGTTTGTTGTTGATCTTCAGTGATCCAGCCTGCTTGCAACGAAGCATCCAGGACATAGTCATTGTAGGAACTGGTATCCATTTGTGTATGCATGTTAGTTGTAGCGCAACGCTTCCACCGGGCTCAATAGGGAGGCTTTTACCGCCGGGTAAACGCCTGCAAAAAACCCGGTAACAAGTGAGAAACTAAAGCTAAAGAGCACTGCCCCCCAGGTCACCACCGGTCGATGTGGAATTTGCGCAATTGCATCGAGAAAATACACAAGTAGATAGGATGTGGCAACTCCAAGTGCTCCGCCAATCATGGCTAAAATCAATGACTCCATCATCACCTGCAAAAAGATATCAAAAGCCCGAGCCCCAATGGCTCGGCGAATCCCAATCTCTCGAATCCGGTCCGCAATACTCGCTAACATTATGTTTGCGATTCCCACTCCTCCCACAATCAAGCCAATTCCAGCAATCAAACTACCACTTAGCCGAGCCGCAGCAACTTGTTTATCTACTTCTTTGATGTTATCCAAAAAATCTTGGATTAAAAAATTCTCAATACCGTTATGTTTAATTAACAAGATACTTCGGACTTGAGAAATCAAGTCTTCCATTCGGTTTGGATCCCGGGTGCCCACTTGAATACTATCCACAGGTATATTCTCTCCGATAACCTGATGTGCACCTGCCTCACTTTTGAAGAGCTCTTGAAAGGTTGTGATGGGAATCACAATCAAATCATTTTTCCATGGGAAAACATCGTGCAACAGAAAGCGATTCTGCCCTCTCCTTTCATTGCGTTTTTCAAGCTTTCGCTGATACTCTCCAGAAGCGACCTCTCTTTCTTGCCTAAGCGATAGATAGAATGGGAATATCCCAATCACTTGAAACGAGATCCGATTAATCTGGATTGTTGATCCGATAGCACTTTCGTAATTACCTGGAAATAGCTTTTCGTAAACACGTCCTCCCAAAACACAAACCCGCCTCTTTTGCTCGATTTCAATATCGGTAAAAAAACGACCTATCGGAGGATCATGCATATCCTGAATCAAGAGATCTAAAGTGCCCCCTCGAAGACTTGTCCGATCTCGTCGATTACCGACGGTAGCTAAGATCTTGGTCTCAATGCCTGGAGAGACCCAGGCAACCAAATTCCCATTCTCTTTAATTGCTTGGGCATCTTCGAGTGTTAGTCCAGGACTACTTTCCGCCAAACCCGCTTGCTCTGGAGGCGGTGACCCGTTGCGAACGATAATCTTTTCATTGTTCCCAGTAGAAAGCATTCGATCCCGCATCCCTCGAGCCATTCCTTCGGTAATCGCACTCATAGTCATCAATGCTGCCGCTCCTAGAACAACGCCAAAAATCGTTAGAAACGAACGAAATTTGTGAGACCAAATATCCCGAACCCCCTCAATAATGGCATACACCATACCCATATCACTCAAACCTCAACGCTTCGATTGGTTTCATCTGGGAAGCCTGAATCGCTGGTGCAACGCCTGCTAAAAAACCAATGAATACAGATGCTATGAAACTGATGACAACCGCCTGAGAGTTTAGCACAGGAACGGAATACTCGCTCAGCATTTCTTTAAAGAGATCCACCATTGCAAAACCCACTCCAAGACCAGCGATACCGCCCAAAGCAGCCAAAACAAGAGCTTCCATACAGATTTGGACAAAGATATCCCACTGCCCAGCCCCAATCGATCGCCGGACCCCAATCTCTCGAGTTCTTTCGCGAATACTAGCCATCATGATATTGGTAATGCCCACCCCAGCCGCAATAAGTGTTATTCCAGAAACGATGAATCCACTAAGGCGCACCCCTTTGACTGACGATTCTACGGTTTCAAACCAACCTTCAGAAGTCCTAAATCCAAAGTCTTCGACTCCATTATGAGTTTGTAGCAGAATATTTCGCATCTGTTCTAACGAATCATCCAATAGTTCGGCATCTCGAATTTTTACGATGATTCGGTCCACTCTTCTGATAGGTCCGAGATCAACTCCCTTGACAACGTTACTTGAAAAAAATAGCTCTTGCATCGTCAAGAATGGAACAACAGCAACTGAATCCTTAAACCGATTATTAAAGGGCTTAAGAAAACCGATGACCCGGAATTTTACCCCGTTCAACAAAACCTGTTTTCCCAAAAGCTCCTCTTCGGGCTGCTGACCAAAGAGGATCTCTTTTATCTGACGCCCCATTACAATAACTCGAGTCCGTGACTGCTGATCAAACTCTGTTATAAAACGTCCCACCTCCAACTCATAGTTTTCTACGTCTAGGAATGCCGATTCCACGCCGCGAATCCAGCGGGAATAAAACTTTTCCCCTTGGTATTCGATAGCACCTCCCCTCTTTAAGCGAATTTCAGGTGAAACCGATTCGATAAACGGTGCTTTACGCAAAGCAATCACATCCGCATAGGAACGGCCTGGGCTTTGATCTCTAATTGACTCTTGTTCTTCAGGCACTGGACGATCAATTATGAAGACTTTCTCTACACCTCCCCAGAGCTCGAATCCTTTTCTAAAGGAAATCGCCTGACCGTTTGTAATCGCGAACATGGTCATCAAAGAGGCCACTCCCAGAACAACGCCGATCCCTGTTAAGAGCGATCGAAACTTGTGAGTCCAAACTTCCCGAAATCCTTCAATAATGCCTAGGGTGATACTCATGTAAACACCTGCATTAAACTTTGTTTAAATCCTCTAAGACATTTCCATCTTTCAAGGTTATCTTTCGTGGTGTTTCTTCGGCAATATCGGGATCATGTGTCACTAATACAACGGTCTGACCTCGTCCATTCACTTCTCGAAACAAATTAAGAATATTTTCGCCAGTCTGAGAATCTAACGCCCCTGTTGGCTCGTCAGCGAGAATCAATTGGGGGTTAGAAATCAAAGCTCTAGCAATTGCTACTCGCTGATTTTGCCCTCCGGAAAGTTCATTTGATTTGTGATCAAGGCGCCCTCCTAAGCCAACGGCCTCCAAAGCTTCTTTAACTCGACGTCGTCGTTCACTCCTCTTAACACCTGCGTAGATTAATGGGAGCTCGACATTCTCCGAAATATTTAATTTCGGCAGGAGATTAAAACTCTGGAATACAAAACCAATTTTTTGTCCGCGAATTCGAGATAACTTTCCACTACTTGCCTTGGTAACCACAACATCATCGATTTTAATCTCTCCAGAGGTTGGAACATCCAGACACCCTAACAAATGCATTAATGTAGACTTACCACTTCCGGAGGGTCCCACGATTGAAACATACTCACCTTTATCAATCGATAAGCTAACACCATTCAAAGCACGAACCTCGTTTTCCCCCATGCGATATACCCGGTGAACATCCCGGACTTCAATCAGCGCCATAAATTCAACGCCTCCCTAGGAATCTTTCTTGTTCTTCTTGGGCCGGGTCAACATCACTACTTCGCCCTCGGTGAGCCCTGAGGTAATCTCCACGAAATCCAGGTTGGCGACACCGATTTCAACCGGGCGCTTTTCGATAGGAACGTCTATTGTATTGGATCGAATGTATACAATCTTACTTCGGTCAGACTCGGAAAATACCGCTGCCAGAGGCACACTCAACACCCCTTCGCGAACTTCGATGGGCACCACAACGTTTGCGGTCATCCCTGGCTTCAACCGGGCGTCCGGTTTAGGAATAATCATCTCAACCGCGAACCCTTTAACATTTCGTTTCACCGTTGCCGTTGGAGCGATGGTATGGATCTTTCCTTCGAAGGTCTCGCCTGGAAGCGGGTCCATGAAAAACTTAAAATCCATCTTAGGCTTAAGTTTAGCTACATCGATCTGGTTAATATGCGTTTTGATAATTAAGTTACTCAAATCCGCAAGCTTCATCAGCAATGTTCCCGAATTAACGGATGCTGCGGCAACAACCACTTGCCCTTCTACAACCGGCATTTCCAAAATCATCCCAGAAATCGGGGCAAGCACTTGTGTTTTGTCTAACTTGTCTTGAACATTCTGAAGTCGCTTTTGAGCACGCTCGACTGCATTCTCGGCAAGCTGCTTGTCCGTGAGAGAATCTGCAACATCACGAGCGGGGATGAGTTCTTTTTTGAATAACCGCTCATTGCGCTGATGGTCACTAAGCGCTTTCTCCAATCCAAGCCGAGCACTTTCAATTTCTAGCTTGGCAGATTCTAGTTGAGTCAGCAGTTCTTGGTCATCAAGTTCGAATAAAAGGTCACCTCGCTTGACTCGCTGCCCCAATTCCACATGAATCTTCTTGAGCTTAGCGCTGACCTCCGCCTTGACTTCTACCTGTTCGAGCGGCTCAATATCTCCAGAAACTTCAACATTCAATTCGATGGTTTGACGAGAAACCGGAGCACTGAGATCCTCCTCCTCATTTTCGGCCAACTCTACTTTCTGCTTCTCCCAATATTGAAACCCGTAGTACCCCCCACCTCCTAAGAGAAGCAGCAAAACTAGGATTCCAATGAGAGACTTCACAGAAGGTGGAGATTAGCCTGTATTGCAAGAGATGCAAGCGTGTGATTCTAAACCGGTTGCCAATAGAGTTAAAGGATCTAGGTTTCAGCGATTCGATCAACATCAGGAGAACGATCTGTGTATCAATCCTCCAATATCCACAACTCATTTGAGCCTTTAGGTATTCAATAAGCAAAGCGGTTTTTTCGGGTTTCGTGGAGAATGAAACGTGCTTTATTAACGACGTGACTAATGACGATATTGCCGAAATTCTAGACACGATTGGCCAGCTTCTCGAACTTAAGGGCGAGAACCCTTTTAAAACTCGAGCCTACGGTAACGGGGCCCGAGCTCTTCAAGGCCTTTCCGAACCAGTTATTCAATTAATCGAACGGGATGAACTCAAAAACATTGATGGTATCGGGAAGGCTCTCCTCGAAAAGATTACAACTCTGGCACAAACCGGCACCCTTCCTTATTATGAAAACCTCAGAGCAGAATTTCCTGAAGGTATTCTCGAATTGCTATCGCTAAATGGACTGGGGCCTAAAAAGGCAAAAGCTCTTTACACCACGCTAAATGTCGGATCTCTCGATGATTTGGAAGCTGCTTGTCAATCGGGCAAAGTGGCATCATTAAGTGGCTTCGGAAAAAAAACTGCAGAAAAGCTTCTCGGGGCTATCGAACAACATCGACAGTATTCAGGTCAATTTCGCTATGCAGATGTTATTGAACGAGCTGAGGATCTAGTGGCTCTATTGCGCACCCATCCCGACGTCATTCGAATCTCAATCGCAGGAAGCCTTAGACGCGGAAAAGAAGTTGTTAAAGATATGGATCTGATCGCTTCATCCAATAACCCAAATGCCCTTATGACGGCGTTTGTAGAAATGGATGATGTAGAAAATGTAATCAACCACGGAGAAACTAAATCAAGCGTTCGGCTTTCGGGAGGGTTGCAATGTGATCTGCGCGTTGTTGACGACGAAACCTACCCTGCTGCTTTACATCACTTCACGGGAAGCAAGGAACACAATGTTATCATTCGTCGACGCGCCAAAGAGAAAAAACTCAAGGTAAGTGAGTGGGGAGTCATTGATACCTCTGGACCAAAGGAAAAGAAGTTGCCCTGCCGAGATGAAGCAGAACTGTTTAATCATCTCGACCTCAACTATATCTCTCCAGAGCTCCGCGAAAACATGGGGGAAATCGAAGCCAGCACATCAGACTCCCTGCCTAAGCTTGTCGAATGGGAAGAACTCCGAGGGTGCTTTCACAATCACACCACCGCTAGCGACGGTAAGAATACCTTACAAGAAATGGCCGAAGCCGCCGCTTCCGTCGGGCTAGAATACTTTGGCATCTCCGATCATTCCAAGTCATCCGTTCAAGCCAACGGCCTCTCCGAGGATCGGCTTTTAAGTCAGATTGAAGAGATTCGCGAACTCAATCGTGAACTCAGTCGAGATATTCACGTCTTTAGTGGAGTTGAGTGCGACATTTTGAAAGATGGGTCCCTCGACTACTCAGATGAGATTTTGGCTCAGCTAGACTACGTTGTTGCCTCTGTTCATTCCTCCTTCACCTTGAGTGAAAAGGAACAAACACGCCGGATTTGTAAAGCGATGGACAACCCCTACGTCACGATGCTTGGACATCCGACGGGGCGTATCCTCCTAGAACGAGAAGCATACGCTCTCAATATGGAAAAGGTTCTCAAACACGCAGCTAAAACAGGGACCTGGGTTGAACTGAACGCAAGCCCTTATCGTCTTGATCTCGATTGGCGCCACTGGAAAACTGCTCGCGATTTAGGAGTTCGTTGCGTGATCAATCCGGATGCTCATCGTGTCTCTCAGATCGGATCACTGAAACCAGCAATTAGTATTGCTCGCAAGGGGTGGCTCCGAAAAAAAGATATTATCAACTGTTTAACCCTAAGAGAGATTGAGAAGGAATTCGCAGTCAAACGGAATAGATAACCTCTCTTAATAGAAACTCGCGAGATTCATTACCTCGGGGATTGCCGAGGCACATCTCATGTGATTTAATCCGCGCCTCTATGTTAACCCTTCGTGATCTTTCCAAAGGCTATGGCGGACGCACCTTATTCTCTAATGTCAGCCTACAGATTAATCGCGGCGATCGCGTAGGATTGGTTGGAGCCAACGGCGCAGGTAAATCCACATTGTTCTCTATTATTTTGGATCAACAGTCACCTGACGATGGCTCTGTAACCCGGGAGCGAAACATGACGCTCGGTTTTCTGCCTCAAGAAACAGCGCCCAAAGGAGATGAAACCGTTCTGGAAACCGCTACAGAAATTTCTCCGGAAGTAGCCGGACATCGAAAAGTCATTGCTGCGCATGATCGAGGAGATTCCGTTGATGATGAGGCGTATCATACGGCCCTTGCTCGCATGGACGAACTGGGTGTCTATCAGGCTGAGCCTAGAGCAAAAACAATCCTGAGAGGTCTCGCATTTCGGGAAACTGACTTCGAAAAACCTCTTAAATCACTAAGTGGAGGATGGTGCATGCGCGCTCATCTCGCCCGGCTTTTGGTAATGGCCCCCGACCTCTTGATGTTGGATGAGCCCACAAACCACCTAGACCTTGAATCGGTTATTTGGTTTCAAAACTATCTTCAATCCTTTCCGGGAGCCATTCTCACCATCTCCCATGACCGTGAATTCCTCAACTGCCTTGTCGAACAGATTTTGGAACTTCGCCATAAGCAGCTGCACAAATACGTTGGCGATTACGATCACTTTCTCACCGAGCGAGTCGAGCGCTACGAGAAGCACAAAGCCGCCTATGAAAATCAGCAACGACAGATCGAACTGATGCGCCGTTCTGCAGAAAAATTCCGCTCCAGCGCCCGAAGGGCCTCTCAAGCACAAAACAAGCTTAGACAGATCGACAAGATGGAGCACATTGAAGCACCTCAAGATGATGAAGCTGTCATTCGCTTTAGCTTTCCCCAACCGGAGCGCGTCGGCCAGCACCCCATTCGCTTGCATGACTTGCACCAAGCCTACGGCTCTCACGAGGTTTACAAAGGCATCGACTTTGAATGCACTCGAGGGCAACGTCTCGTCCTGGTCGGGCCCAACGGCGCAGGAAAATCTACACTCTTAAAAATTTTGGCCGGAACCGTTCCTTTTCAAAAAGGAGAGCGTCAACTTGGTCATAATGTTCACATCGGCTACTACGCCCAAAACCGAACGGATATGCTCAGTCCCACCCGAACGGTCCTCCAAGAAGCCATGGCCATGGAACGCCCCTCCTCGGAGCAAGACACCCGCACCGTCCTTGGATCGTTCCTCTTCCGAGGTGATGATGTATTCAAAACGGTAAATGTGTTGAGCGGGGGAGAAAAAAGCCGCCTTGCTTTGGTAAAACAACTTTTGAATCCACCCAATGTCTTGCTTATGGACGAGCCGACGACTCACTTGGACATTCCGAGTATCGACGCGTTGATCTATGCTCTCAAACAATACGAAGGAACCTTAATTTTAATCAGTCACGATGTGTATTTCATTCGAGCCCTCGCCGAAAGCGTTCTCCATATCTCTGCAGGCGTGCTCACCTACTATCCTGGAAACTACAATTATTACCTGGAAAAAACTAAATCAGGTGCTCGAGCAGGACTTACGGCGGGAAATATAAACACAGAGCTCTCCAATGCTCAACCTCACTCAGAAAAAGCGCTAACACCCACCAAACCTCAAGGCAAGGTCCGCAAGACCAAAGAACAAAAGCGACGTGAAGCCGAAGAGCGACAACGCCGTTCCCGAGAAAAGAAGGAACTTACTACAGGCATCACCGCCGCCGAGAAACGCATCGCCGAACTTGAGGCGCGCCAAAGCGAGCTGACAAATCTCCTGCAAGATGAGTCCTACATGAGCGACTCGGAGCAAGCCAAAACCACGCAAATAGAACTGCAAACGGTTGCTCGCAGCCTCCAGACGACTTACTCGGAATGGGATCGGCTCACGAATTTACAAGAAAATACTGATGGCTCATAAAGTTTCTTGAACGGGCGTTAGCCCTGAACAGTAACGAAGTAAAAAACGATAGTATTTCGAATTCTTATATCCTAACCGGTTGCACATTTGTCGACTTGATTCATACTTATTCCGATGAAAAGTTATCCCGAAATTATCGATGAACTAAAAATAGCCTACGCAATGGAGCTGGAGACAGTACAAAACTACATTGCAGCTTCGGTAAATCTCGACGGGGTCCGTTCTGAAGTTATTAAAAATGCGCTTGCTTCCGATATTGCAACCGAGGTTGCTCACGCTCAGCAGCTCGCTGCCCGTATTAAAACAATTGGAGGGATTGTTCCAGGATCCTTGAACTTGAAGCGAAGCCAAAACAAACTCCAGCCTTCCGAGGACACAACGGATGTTATCTACATCATTAAAGGCGTCATTGCTGCCGAGGAAGCAGCGATCGGACAATATAATAGAATTATCAAAGTTTCTGATGGTAAAGACTATGTCACTCAGGATATGGCAATCGAGATTCTTTCCGGCGAAGAAGATCATCGCCGCGAATTCTTAGGATTCCTCAAAGAATACGAAAAGAGCGCTTAAGCATCCATGGATTCCATCACCCAAGCGGCGTTGGGAGCTGCCGTGGCGGAAGCGGGCCTGGGAAAACGTATTGGTAACAAAGCAATCCTTTGGGGTCTTTTATTCGGTACGCTTCCGGACTTGGATATTATTGTCTATCCATTTCTCGATACAGCAGACCAACTCAGTTGGCATCGCGGACTGTCCCACTCCTTTCTCTTCATGATCTTGGGTGCGCCACTCCTCGGCGCCCTTCTTCATAAAGTCCATAAGGAAAAGGCCCCATTTCGAACAGCCACACTAACGTGTTTCTGGATTCTCTTTACCCATGCTCTCATCGATTGCTTTACGGTGTATGGAACTCAGATCTTTGAACCCGTTTCCGACCATCGCGCAGGACTCAACAACCTGTTTATTATCGATTTACTCTACACGATTCCGATTCTAGCCGGGCTGACCGCTTCCCTGTTTCTTAAGCGAACGGGAAAGGCTCGCTTTTGGGCCAACTCCGCAGGGCTCATTCTCAGTTCACTCTATGTGGTCTGGAGCTTTGGCGCCAAAGGCTTAATTCACCACCGCATCCACAGCGAGCTAGAGCGACAAAACATCTCTTACCATCGAGTGATGACTCATCCAACTCCATTCAACACCGTGCTCTGGCGGGCTTTAATCGAGAATGAAGAAGGCTATTATGTCGGCTATGCGTCTCTACTCGATTCAGATCCTAAAGTAGACTTACGCTTCATTCCCCGCAAAGCACACCTCCTGGCTCCGGTGAAAGAGACTCGCAGCGTGCAGCGACTGCTCTGGTTTTCTAAAGGGTATTACATGGTGCGGGTTCGCGACGAGCAATTGCAATTCAGCGATCTACGTTTCGGCGAATTCGAACATCCTGATGGCACCCTGAGCAGCATCTTCACCTGGGCTATCGAACCGGGAGGTCGAGATTCCACCATTCAACAAGTGCGGCGCAAGGTACCTGAGGGAGCGTTTAGCAAAATCTGGGAACGCCTGCTCGGGAATCGAGAAGAAGCGCAGATGGACCTAGACGAACTCGGACAACAACCTACTTCTTGAGTGGCCGAGGCCAAAGCCAGTCAGGAGATCGATCTTCTCTTACCTTTTTGCCGCCTTCCTCATCCTTATAGAAGGTCCATGCTCCACCATCATCGATTCCGTTGAATGCCACACTATACAACTTGTATTCACCAGATTCGTCTAAATTGTACACCATCGTATCTCCATTCATTTGATCCACAGCGTTTTCCATCAACTTTAAATCCATTGGATATCTCCGGTTCTCTAGGTGCGCCTTCCTTAATTGTATTGCCAGACACAATTGATTCGTTCGCAATTCAAAGAAAAGAAATTTTTCAACCGCACCTTGGTTTGCAGGGAGGACCATTTCAGAGAATACATACTTCATTTGAGGAAAAGTATGGATCTTGTTATTAACGTCCTCTTGTATCGCTCTAATTTCCGCCAATCCATCACTCAACGATTTCGGATTCGATTGCATCGCCACAACCTCCTGATGTGTTTCCCATAAAACCCTCATTGAGTATGCTTTATCCGTATCTATCCAAAAGGGGTAATAGATGAGCTTTAAAAGAAGCTTATCTTTCAGGAGCGAAAGCTTGGATCCTAAGTTAACTTCAGATTTTCCAAATAGATCGATCCACGAAAGCTCTTGGAAGTCTTGCTCAAGAGATAGCCAAGCATGATGTAGAAATACAAGCCGTTCTCCTTCAAATGAATCCGCCAGCATATTAATCGCAGATGGATCTTGCCTCCAGACTGACCAAAGATGGTCTAAGTCATGCGCAGCGACTCCAGGTGACTCAACGATTTGCCATGATGCCGCATGCAGAATCCCATTGAGGGTCACACCTATCAATCCCTCAATTAACATATAAACACGTGGATGATGCAACCGCGAGAACACCTCCTTTGCAAAAGCTACTACTTCAATAGCACCCTGGAGATCTCCCGATTGAACTTTCAGATAAACGATATCCGATGAAATTTTACCTAAATCCAAATTAACTGAAGCATGACTGATCGGACATGAAGCTCCTTTCTCATATTCCGGAAATACCTGAATATCATTGCCTCGCCAAATGCTCTGGCATTCCTTATAGGCTTCTAGGACGGGTTGATACCTTCGATGCACCTCTTCCCAAGCAATCACTTTTTCGTTCTCATCAAATGGCTCTACCTCACTAATCCGATAATATTTTGCGTGATAGTCCGTCTCCACATAGGAAGAAAGGCTCGGCAAATTCGTCTTTTTATGAGCCTCTTTGAGCGTCTTGACTGCCTTTTTGAATTCTAGATATTCTTCGGAAAGCGGCTGACTTGGGGTAACATTCAACTCTTCAAAAGTCAATTTTCCCCCAGCGCTGCGAATCTCCTGTTCAATCTGATCCACCTTGGACTTACCACAGGATGAAACGAGCACCACCACCGCTAGAACTAAAAATAGATTCAAACCCCGATGCATGTTCGGTAAGCTAACAGAGGATTCACCTCAAGTAGATGATAAAAGAATAACTGCCTGTATCTGCGTTAATCCGAAGGCTAAACCAGCGCCCCAGTGCAGCTACTTCCAGCTCCGGCAGTACAACCAAAACAGTGCTTTCCGGTAAGGATCGGTTGTTTTGTGAAATCTTCTAAATCCAAATCCCATACGCGCAGGTCGGCACCACTACCGGTGCGGATTCCAAGTTGTTGATTGAAGTCACAGTCGTAGACTTCGCCTCTCCATCCGACGCTGACCGTATCGCGGCACATGAGACCATCCACGGAAGCTGGATTGAAGTTTTCTATTAAGAGATCCATATACTCTTGAAGCTGATTATTAAGCTTCAGGTAACCAGCGTAACGAGCGATGGGCATATTGGTTATGGTGTAGAGATCGTTAAATTGAATATCGAAATGCTTTTTCATTTCCCGCTTGTAGTCCGCTCTCAAACCTTCTTGGTCTCCGGGTAGAAATGCCCCGTTAGGATTATAGACAAAATGCAATGGCAGTTCCTCTTGCGTTCCATAACCCAGAGCATTGAGCTTTTGAAAGGCTTGAATACTCGATTCAAAAACACCATCTCCCCGTTGCTCATTTACATTTTCCGGAGAATAACACGGCATCGATGCAACAAGCGTTAACCGATGTTCTGCTAAAAAGGGCGCAACCCATTCAAAGCCCGCTTCATTGACGATCGTCGCATTCAAGCGGTCCATGATCGTATGCACCTGTGGCATGGATCGTAACTCTCCAATCAAATAGCGGAAATCCGGAATCATCTCAGGAGTTCCTCCCGTGAGATCCACGGTTCCAATCGGCTTATCTCGAAGCCAATCCAAAATGCGATCAAGTGTTTCCCGAGTGATAATTTCTCGACGCCTGGGGCCCGCATTGACATGGCAATGCACGCAAGTGAGATTACAGAGTTTACCCACGTTGATTTGCAAGATTTCTGGAGATTTGCGAGTAAGCGCCATACCCCGATCCGCAAGTAGTGCATCAAATGAGTTCATCCGTATGTGAGAGTGACAGAAAGCAAGGCTTATTCCAAATGAGTTATTTTTCAATCTAAAGTCATTTCTAAATAACGGAAGTAGCTTACCTCGAATTTTCTGTACGAATTCACCCTTTTTCGTATCGTTTGGGAACTCAACCGCTATCAGAAAAGGTCTCTCACGTGTCCCAACCCAACATCTTATTTATCATTGTAGTCATTATTAGTTTCATCAGTAGCTGTAGTCGCCCAATCGACCACCCATGGAAGGCATCGACGATCTCTCGAGAAGACTCTGCTCCGGGACGCCTTCTGATTGCAGACTTAAGCCAGGATGACTCCCCAGAACTGCTCGTTTCGTGGCCGGAACTTGGTGAAGTCTCAATTTATTCGTTCCCGGCCCCGAACCAGCTTGATAAAGACTGGCCTGAAGTTCGACTGAAAAATATTCCACGTGTAGAATCTTTTCACCTCTGGAAAACAAAAGAAAATGGAAAAACATCTACCTACTTGATCGCTTGTAGTGGAGGCCCGGAAGGACAAGTATTCAAAATCAAGATTCCAAAAGACCCAGACGCCTTCTCTTCAGCCACTCAATGGACCATGGAAGCGTTACCCATCCCCAAAGCCCACTGGACCACCATTCATTCAGGTGACTTTAACAACGATGGAATCGTAGACTTGGTTCTGGGCAGCCGAGTGATCAATGAAGACCTCTCTGGAACCCCCATCTTGCTCTGGATGAGTCAGTCTAGTGAACAAGGATGGGAATCTTTCGAAATAGGGAAATCAGGAGACGTTATTACTCTCTATACCGAAGACGTTGAAGGAGATGGAGATTTAGACTTATGGGTTGTCGATAGCTCGAATGCCGCTGGGAATATTGGTGCTTATTGGCTGGAGAATCCCTGGCCTGAAAATAAATCTCCTGTTTGGCGGGTTCAGTCAATCACGTCGTCATCTTGGAAA
This sequence comes from Verrucomicrobiota bacterium, assembly GCA_039027395.1. Taxonomy (GTDB): domain Bacteria; phylum Verrucomicrobiota; class Verrucomicrobiia; order Methylacidiphilales; family JBCBYL01; genus JBCCKK01. The sequence goes on from JBCCKK010000026.1 coordinate 14,384, forward strand.
CCCAAAGGAGCACGTCCCGTGGACATTGATGGCGACAAAGAGATGGATCTTCTAGCCACTTTCTCAGCTTCGGCAGGTTCGAATCGCATTCTCTGCTTTAAGAAGGTTACGGCTGGAGGACAAGTCGCCTGGCTTCCCCTACCCTTCCCGCTCTCTGGCGATCAGGGAGAGATCCTGGAAATTGCATTAGGGGATGTGGACCGAGATGGATTCAAAGATATTCTAACGTCATTCGAGAAAGCAGAAGCCCCACTAGAAGGATTACTGTGGTTTCAACACTCCGGAAAATCGGCTCTAGCCGACTGGAAGCGCTACCCACTCAGTGGATCTTCGGGCAGAACGTTTACTGCTCTTGAGCTCTATGACATCGATAAAGACGGTGATCAGGACGTGATAAGTATTGAATCCGGAGAAAATCAAGGTGTTGTTTGGTTTGAGAATCCTGCAGAACCGCCAAAGGTTCCCTAATTTATTTTGTAAAGTCGGTGTATTTACATTAGAAAAAACCGACCAACTTGATACTCGGTATTTATACTTTTTTCTTGTGAGCTTGTTTCAGGAGTCTTAACTAACTAAATGGGTAGTCGCCAGCAGCTCTTAGAGTTTCTCCATCAGTCGCTACTCAGTAGCAGCACGGGCTGTCTCGAGATTGATTGCCAAACCTTTAAAGGAAAACTCTATCTCAAATTCGGACACCTAATCCATGCGGAGTGTCCCATGTTCCTCGGGGAAGAGGGATTGTTTGCCATCCTGCGGGCCGAACCGGTAGACATGAAATTCGTTCGCGACGTCACGCCGGAAAAAGAGACCGTCACCCGCCCTACCGAATTAATCTTGATGGAGTCCGCGGTTCACATTGATAAGCCAGAAAGTGCAAGTGAGACCGCCGATGTCGCTGCCAAAAAAGATGAGAAAAACATGTTCCGTAAAACCACTTCGGTGAAGCTTGAACATGAAAAGAATGAAAATCCCCGGCGACTTTATATCCTAGGAGAGGGAAAGAGCACAATTGGGCGATCCAACAGTTGTGACATTATCGTAAGCGATAAAACCATCTCACGCGAACACGCAGTGATCGAGCTGCATGGTGAAGAAGCCATCTTGGTCGATTTAGGTGGACGCAATGGAACTCGAGTAAATCAAAAGATTGTGAAACGCGCCAAGCTCGCCAACAACGATAGTATCAACATGGGTTTGGTAACCTTCAAATTTTATTGGAGTCAGCGGGGTGATGCAGTTCTTTTCCAAGAACCTCTATCACAGCCAGTTGGATCACGGACAGGCCCCATTAAACCACTGCCGCCGCGCTAATCCTAAGCCTCTAAGATACTATCCAGTCTCAGACAAAATTCATTATCCAAGGGCGGATCTTTTAAGATCCCAAGATTATCCAGGATTTGTTCGGTCCGGCTTGCACCAATCAAAACGGTTGATACTTCTTGATAGCGAAGCACCCACTGCAAAGCCAACCTCGCTAACGTTTGGCCTCGCTCTGACGCGAGTTCGTTGAGTTTACGAATCCGGTTCAGTGCTTTCTTTGAGAGACGCTCTTCTGTTAGAAACGGACTATTTCCTGCAGCTCGTGAATCTTGAGGAATTCCTTCCAAATATCGATCCGTCAGTAATCCCTGAGCCAGCGGAGAGAAAACAACCATTCCCATACCTCTTCGAGCTGACTGCTGAAGCACTCCATTTTCAATCGTCCGATTGAGCATGTTATAACTACACTGATGTGCCAATAGTGGAACTCGGGCTTCACGCATAATTTTAGCTGCCTTGCGCACGGCTTTTTCGGGGTAGTTGCTAATTGCAGCATAAAGTGCTTTACCTGATCGGACTGCCGTCTCTAACGCGCCCATCGTCTCTTCAAGTGGCGTATCTGGATCGTAACGATGGGAATAAAAGATATCTACATAATCGAGACCTAGGCGTTTGAGCGATTGATCTAGGCTCGCTAGCAAATACTTCCTCGATCCCCATTCTCCGTAGGGGCCTTCCCACATGCGATATCCTGCTTTGGTCGAAATAATTAATTCATCCCGATGATGATTCAGATCTGCTTCCAAAATTCGCCCGACTTGGGTTTCAGCAATCCCTGGAGGAGGCCCATAGTTATTCGCTAAATCTATATGGGTAATTCCATTCTCGAAAGCGGCCAATATAAGTTCTTTAGCTTTATCGAGATGTTCAAAATTATGCCATCCTCCCAAGCTAATGCACGGGAGGATTAATCCACTATCTCCGCAACGTCGATATTCCATAGATGGCATGGAAAATTACACTGCCGACCACAAACGACAAATGGTAACTGAAGAAGATGTTAATAACTTTCATTAGAAAAAAACTGGGTGACCCTTCCGATTCTGTCTAACGTCTTGCCCATGAGGCCACTTGCATTTATTTCAGGAGCTAGCTCGGGAATTGGAAAAGAACTTGCCTATCAGGCAGCAAGCGATGGCTACGATTTATTTTTGGTCGCACGCCGTAAAGACAAGCTCGACGAAATCGCTCAGCAATGCCGAGACGACCATGGAGTTGACGTTATTACCTTGGCTGCAGACCTATCTAAAGAAGCCGAATGGAGTGCCGTCATGACCACACTAAGAGATGAAAAAGATCGTCTTGAAGTGGTCATCAACAATGCCGGCTTTGGCGCTGCAGGTCGAGTCATTGACCTCGAATGGTCGAGACAAAACGATATGATCCAACTGAACATAACCTCTTTAGTCTATTTTTCTCGGGAATGCGCGGCTCTAATGGTCCCCCGAGGGAAGGGTTACATTATGAATGTAGCGTCGACAGCCGCCTTTCAAGCTGGCCCCTTGATGTCGCTCTACTATGCCAGCAAAGCGTTTGTACTTCACTTCAGTGAGGGCTTAGCAGAAGAGTTAAAATCTGACGGAGTGGTCGTCTCGACACTCTGCCCCGGCCCGACAGAGTCTGAATTTTTAGAAGCTTCAAAGATGGAACGTCCTATCTATTTCAAGGGACCCATCCCAACCTCTAAAGACGTTGCTATTTGGGGTTGGAAGGCAATGAAGAAAGGTCGTGTTGTAGCTATTCATTCACTCAAAAACAGACTACTGACATGCTCCGTTCGGCTCATTCCCCGGGTCGTCATCCGAAAAATCACGAAGCTTCTGAACCAAAGCAAGTGATCACTTGTTAGAATAGAATGGAATGTAGAGTGACTGGAAGTTCAAATGCTTTCTGATCGTAACCAGCGATAATAGATTCCAGAGAAGAGTGAATCCAAGATGGCTTAGTGCAGCCCCTAAAATACCCATCTGAAAATAACCGACGAAGACTAAGAGGAGAATAACTCGCATCATGGTCGTTCCGATCATGATGTGGACAAACGACTGCTCTTTGCCCGTCATATTGAGCAGATAACCAACAGGACCACACGTTGTATCTATAAAGTTAGCCAAAAGAAGAATCAAAAAGGCCCCGATATGGAACATGTATTCTTCCC
>JBCCKK010000027.1:0-17838 GCA_039027395.1 Verrucomicrobiota bacterium
CCGACCCCTACCGTGTCAAGGTAGTGCTCTACCACTGAGCTATGGCCGCGACGGGAAATTGTTTATATGACAATCAGGAAAAAGATCAAGATGTCATGAAAGCAAAGGAGCGATAACCAGGCTAACAATTGCCATGACATTGATCAAAATATTCATTGAAGGCCCTGAAGTGTCTTTAAGAGGGTCCCCAACTGTGTCGCCTACAACGCAACTCTTGTGAGCCTCCGAACCCTTTCCTCCAAGGTTACCTTCTTCAACGTATTTTTTGGCATTATCCCAAGCCCCACCTGCATTCGCCATAAATAAAGCAAGAAGGATACATGCCAGAAGTGCACCGCAGAGCATGCCTCCTAGAGTTTCCGGTCCGAACACAAATCCAACAAAAACAGGGCAACCTACGGCAAGAAGAGCAGGCAAAAACATGCGTTTCATTGCAGCCTTCGTAGCAATATCAACACATCGATCAGAATCCGGTTCGGCCTTTCCGTCAAGCAGGCCTGGAATTTCTTTAAACTGTCTGCGAATCTCTTCAATCATCTCATAGGCAGCATTCCCCACCGCATTCATCGTCACCGATCCATTCAGAAATGGAATAACACCTCCAATGAAAAATCCGATCAATACCATCGGATCATTTAATTCTAGAACCAACTTTTCCGCCCGATCTTGGTTAACGACGTTAATGTAAGCAGCGATCATCGTAAGAGCCGCCAAACCTGCAGCTCCGATAGCAAAACCTTTACCTATGGCTGCCGTAGTATTTCCAACGGCGTCCAGTGAATCCGTGAATTTCCGGGTCTCGGGTCCCATTTCAGCCATTTCCGCAATTCCTCCGGCGTTGTCAGCTACAGGACCATAAGCGTCGATCGCCATCGTGATTCCAACGGTGGCTAACATACCAACCGCCGCCAGACCTACACCAAAAAGTCCGGCTTGCGAATCTGCTACAAAAATGATGGCAGCAATGGTCAGCAATGGAACAACTACCGACTCAAGACCAACAGCTAGTCCTTTGATCATTACCGTAGCAACACCCGTATCTGAAGATTTAGAGATTCCAACAACAGGTGAGCCCCCAGTGTAATATTCAGTGACAAGACCTATGATGATTCCTCCAACAGCACCACTTACGACACACCACCAGACTTGCGTATCGATATCGTAAAACTGAACAACTCCATAGGCAGCAGCTATGAATATAACGGCTGAACCGATTGTGCCGATTCGCAACGCCTGAGCAGGGTTTTTCGCCGAAAAGAGTTTAACCATCAGAATGCCTAGAAGCGAACAAAGGAGGCCCACGGAAGTTAGCGCAAGAGGAAGAAACATTAGGTCTTCACGAGCGGCTCCCAACTCTCCGAGGGCGGCGATTGGAAGCGTAGCAGCTATGGCAATGCTTGCTACTTGAGCTCCACAATAGGACTCGAAAATATCAGACCCCATTCCAGCAACATCGCCTACATTGTCCCCGACATTATCAGCAATTACGCCCGGGTTTCTTGGATCATCTTCAGGGATTCCCGCTTCTACTTTCCCTACGAGGTCGGCGCCGACATCTGCAGCCTTAGTAAAAATGCCTCCTCCGACACGATAAAACAGTGCGACCAGAGAAGCCCCCATGGCAAAGCCATGAATCACGTGGGCACCGTGTTCATCTTGTCCAAAAAACAGAAACAGCGTTCCTAAACCTATCAACCCCATAGAGGCTACAGTCAGCCCCATAATGGACCCGCCGAAGAAGGCAAGAGAAAGAGCTTTAGGTGCCCCTTGATCGCGCGCAGCTAACGTTGTCCGGACATTTGCCTTGGTAGCTGTATACATTCCTATAAAGCCGGCTACCGATGCGCAGAAAGCTCCAAAAAAGAATGCAAGTGAGTCTCTCCAATCTTTAAAAATCAAAGCAACGCCGATCACCAAAGCAAAAATTGCCAACAGTTGGATCTCGCGACGCATGAAAATCATGGCTCCTTCGTGTATTTTGTTTGAAATCTTTGCGACTTTTCCATCTCCGGAAGGCTGCCCGTCGATGTATTTGTACAAGCCAAATGCGGCAATCATGCCACCTACCCCCAAAGCAGGTGTAATAAATCTCGTTACTTCAATATCCATAATTAGTTTACTGCGTTTCTTAAGAAATTGGTAAAAAGACGAAAACTCTATGGGGATACCCCATGCAGGCAATCTTTTTTATTTGGACCGCTCGTGAAAAATTTGCATGAAAATTAGAGCTTTTTTTCTACTAATTTTATTCTGCCGGTTGCCGATCTAACAAAATTAATCTAGAATAACTATTAACATAAGTTAGGTATATTATATGCGTAAACGTTTCTTGATTAATAATTTAAGTACGCATAGGCTTGTTAACACTTGGAGGTTATAGGGGTTTTGGACAAGACAACGTCGATCGAAAAGCTCGCTGAATTGACAATGTTTTTACAACGTCATTTCTTGGTGAGTTTGACCGAACAAACAACGGAACTTAAGCTTTCGATTCCGCAATATACTCTATTGAGTTTTCTATCCGTGCACGATTCTCTCAGTATGGGGTATCTCGCTTCCTTGATGGGGCATTCGACACCTGCTGCCACTGGACTTGTTGACCGGCTTTGTAAAAGTGGCTTGGTAAAACGCAAAAGTGGCGAAAACGATCGTCGCCAAGTTCTCGTTCTTATCACTCCTAAAGGACGAACTCTGGTCGAGGAAACTCGGCTTGAGCTTATGAAGTGCCTCGGAGAAATCTACGACCGCCTCCCGCCAAACGACCAGGAATCGTGGATACGAATATACCAGACAATGCAGAGCTACTGCGAAGAAAAGCGCTCCTAAAGCCCTTCTGTTGACAATCTGAAAATCAGGGCAACTATCCGGGTGTGGATTTTTTGCAATTCCCCCAACTCAATCACCCTGCAATTAAACACGGTTTTTCATTACGCGATTCCAAGTCACCCAAATGGGTCCGTACGTTCTCCGATGTACTTCCTTCGACATCATTGAGTGGTCATATCATTATCGAAGCAGAACAACCTCACGGGAATCTTGTGAAATATGTTGGCGATCTGCGCAGGCAAACAACGATTCCGCAAGTGGATAGTCTGATTACCGATAAAGAGGGAATCACCCTTGTAATCAGAACAGCCGACTGTGGCCCCATATTCTTATTTGATCCTATTCGGGTTGCTATTGGGCTAGTTCATTCGGGTCGCAAAGGAACAGAAGCGAATATTGTTCAGCTAACGATCAGGTCCATGCAGACACACTTTGGCTCAGAGCCGAAAGATTTAGTTGTTGTTCTTGGTCCTTGCATTCGCCCGCCTTACTACGAAACCAATTTTGCTGATGCCATCGGACACCAAGCAAAAGACTGTGGAGTCGTGAATTATGCCGATTGCGGTGAAAATACTGCGGAGGATCTTAAGCGCTTCTACTCATATCGAATGGAGAAAGGTCACACCGGCCGCCATTTTGCTTATCTTCAAATCAGCACTCGATAGTCGATCAAAAAAGACTTAAGCTTTGGCAACCACCTCATCAGGCATCACGCAAGAACAGAACAAGTTTCGATCTCCATAAACGTTGTCGACCCTTTTTACCGGAGGCCAATATTTAGCGTGCTTCAACGCTTCAATTGGAAAGACCGCTTCTTCTCGACTGTACGCATGTTCCCAATCTCCCAAAAGATCCTCAGCCGTATGCGGCGCATTCTTCAAAGGATTGTCTTCCATCGGCCAGTCACCTGAAACCACTTTTAGAATCTCGCCGTGAATTTTAATCATGGCCTCGCAAAATCGATCCATTTCGGCAAGTGCTTCACTTTCAGTAGGTTCGATCATCAAAGTCCCAGGAACGGGCCAAGACATGGTCGGAGCGTGGAATCCGTAATCAATCAGACGCTTGGCGACATCCTCGACTTCAATCCCTGCCGATTTTTTCCACTCTCGAAGATCAAGAATACACTCGTGAGCGACGTTACCCTGGTCACCCTTGTAAAGAACGGGGAAGTATTCGTCTAATCGTTGGGCAATGTAGTTGGCATTCAACATAGCGACTCGGGATGCTTCTCTTAGGCCGCTTCCTCCCATCATCCGAATATATGCCCAGGAAATCGTAAGAATACATCCGCTGCCGTAGTTTGATGCAGAAACAGCCCCTGTCTTTCCAAGATCGAATTCTGAGATCGGGTCTGATGGCAAAAACGGAGCCAAGTGCTTTGCAACACCAATTGGGCCCATTCCAGGTCCTCCACCTCCATGGGGAATACAGAACGTTTTATGTAGATTAAGGTGGCAAACATCTGCACCGATTGCGGCAGGACTTGTCAGCCCAACCTGAGCATTCATATTAGCCCCGTCCATATAGACCTGCCCTCCGTGATCGTGAACACACGCACAGATCTCTTGAATTCGTGTCTCAAAGACTCCGTGTGTTGAAGGATAAGTAACCATCGCCGCGGCGAGTCTATCGACATGAAGCTTTGCTTTTTCATTGAGATCGTCGACGTCAACATTTCCCGACTCATCACACTTCACAATCACAACTTGATATCCAATCATAGCAGCACTTGCAAAATTGGTTCCATGAGCGGACTGAGGAACCAAACAAACATCTCTTCCTCCCTGACCAATGGATTCTTGGTATTTCTTGATCGCCAGAAGACCCGCGTATTCACCCTGGGAGCCCGCATTGGGTTGCAATGAGATCGCCTCAAAGCCCGTCAGCTCGGACAACCACTTCTCCAAGTCGTCACAAAGTTTCAGATATCCCCTACACTGATCTTCAGGAGCGTATGGGTGCATATTCGAAAAACCGGGCCAAGACAACGGCATCATTTCAGCCGCGGCGTTAAGTTTCATCGTGCAAGAACCGAGAGGAATCATCGAATGGGTTAGCGAAATATCTCGGTTTTCCAGCCGCTTCATGTAACGCATCATTTCGGTCTCTGAGCGATATAAGGAAAAAACAGGATGGCTTAGGATCTCATCGTTCCGGATCGGGAGATCGCTTAACGGTTCAACCACATCAACAAGATCCTTGCTCCCTGAAATAACTTCGGCGAGCGAAGCTACTTCTTCTGGAGCTGTCTTTTCATCAAGCGAAACGGCGAATCCACCTTCGAGCTCCCGAAAGTTGTATCCAGCTTCAACTGCTTTAGTCAAAATCGACTTAGCTTTTTCAGCATCGCATTCAACAACAACTGTATCGAAGCTCGATCCTTGGCGAATCGCCAGCCCACTGGCTTCTAAGGAAGCTCCCAAAACTGCCGTCAATTCAACAATTCGTTTGCAGATCCCCTGTAATCCCTCTTTTCCGTGGTAAACCGCATACATCGAAGCAAGCACTGCGGGCAACACCTGAGCGGTGCAAATATTGCTGGTGGCTTTTTCTCTCCGGATATGTTGCTCGCGAGTTTGTAGAGAAAGTCTTAGTGCCGGGTTTCCTGATGCATCTTTGGAAACCCCAATTAGCCGGCCCGGCATCTGGCGTTTATGCGCATCATGGGTTGCGAAATACGCAGCATGTGGACCGCCCCATCCCATCGGCAAACCAAATCGCTGAGTCGAACCTACTACGACGTCAGCACCAAACTCCCCAGGCGGCACTAGAACAGATAATGATAAAAGATCTGCCGCTACAATGAGAAACGCTTTATTTGCTTTCAGTTTTTGAGAAAGACTTGAGTAATCGTTAACTTCTCCAAACGTGTTGGGGTATTGAACCAAGACCGCAAAAACATCGTCTTTGAGTGCCTCCTCATCGCTGGTGATCTCACGAACTTCAATTCCCAATGCTTCGGCTCGAGTTCGAACCACATGCCGGGTCTGAGGATGGCAGTCTGCGAAGACGGCGACTGCCTTTTTCGATTTATCGCGATTCAAGGAGTAGCAAAGTCCCACCGCTTCTGCTGCAGCCGTGGCTTCATCCAGAAGCGATGCATTTGCGATATCCATTCCTGTTAAGTCCGTAACTAAAGTCTGATAATTGAGCAGCGCTTCCATCCGACCCTGCGAAATCTCAGCTTGATAAGGCGTATACGCTGTATACCAACCAGGATTCTCTAAGATATTTCTTTGAATAACGGGAGGCAAAATCGATGCGTAATAGCCCATACCGATCAATGACCGTTTAACCTGATTTTGCTCAGATAACTCACGGAGCTCTTGCATAGACTCCATTTCGCTCGCAGCAGCTAAGTTACTCAGTGGCAGGTCGATTCGAATATTCTCAGGAACGATTTGGTCGATTAGGGAGTCGAGGGTTTCGACTCCAAGAGATTGAAGCATCTTTGAGTGATCAGAAGAACGAGGGCCGAGATGTCGTTGCTCAAAAGTGTCCGGGTGATCCGAGTAAGTCATCAAAATGTAATACTGCCTTCTAAGCAGAGATCAAGAGCGCTGCTTAAGAATCTTACCCAAAATTTCAATTCCTTTTGCCAGCTCATCCTCAGATGCCTTTGCACAGTTCAAACGCATACAGGCCTGTTTTGGTTTTCCTGTCAAAAATACTTCACCACGAGCAAAACTGACACCTTTGGATAGACTCGCCTGAGCCGCTTCCTCAAGGCAAATCCAGGTAGGTAGGACAGCCCATAGAAGAAACCCTCCCTGAGGATTTGAAACGAGAGTATTCTTAGGAAAGTAGGCTTCCACAGCATTTCGAACAATGCTGCGCCGTCTATAACAAATTTTCTTCATCTCCTCCAGATGCTTATCGATGAGTTTTGATTTCAAATATTCACGTAGAATTCCCTCAGCAAGGGTGCTTCCATGCATAATTTCCATACACCGCTTCTGGGCAGCTTCCTCCCAAAACGGTCCCGGCAGGAAAACTCCAACTCTTAGGCCAGGAGCAACCGACTTGCAATAACTCGAAACATATAGAACCTGGGAACCGTCATCGAAGCTGCGCAAAGGCGGTAACGCTCCCTCATCCCTTAACTCAGCATAGATATCGTCCTCAATCAGATTTACATCATATTTCCGACAGAGTTCGACCAACCTTGAGCGGTTCTCGAGAGGAATAGTCGCACCTGTCGGATTAGACAAAGAAGAACAAACGACCAGAGATTTCGGTCCGTACCGGTTAAGAAGCGGCTCGAGCGCCTCGGGCGTAACCCCATCATTGATATCTGTTGGAATCGGTAAAGCCTTTGCTCCTAAAGACTCGATTTGTTCCAAAAGGTTATAGTAACAAGGGCTCTCACAGGCCACGAGATCTCCAGGTTTAACTGTCAGCTCTAAAGCGAGTCGTAGCGCTTGCGTGCACCCGATCGTTAAAAGCACATCTCCTTCCTTTTGGGGGAGGGTTACATTTCGGTTTTCCAAGCGCTGAGCCAGCTCAGTGCGAAGTCCAGGGTCCCCCTCTGGAAGCTCATAGGCATAACAAGCCCCATCTGAGACTTTCACCACCCGCCGATAGCATTTAGAAAGATCTTCTACCGGAAGAAGCGAAGCTGCCGGAACTCCTGCAGCTAAATTGATCAGGTTCTCGTTATTGACCTGCCGCATAAAATCTAGCAGGCGAAATGGCGGTCGATATAATCTAGGGCGATATTGAGAGAGCAACTTCATTTCAGACGCCAGCAGTTTCTCTACAAGACCTGTAACTTTCAAGATCCGAAAGCAAGTAAAACTGAGCACTTGAAACTTAAAACCGGCATAGCTAAGTTCTTCGAATTCATGACACAGGCCTCTAACTTCACATACTGGTTTGCACGGGTGGCTATGGGCGTTGCCGGATGCTTGATTACGAGCGGAGCCGTTTTTGCTAACTATCTCCAGCCCAACACATTTGAGGGTTGGCCTTTATCGAGGATCATTACCCTTCTCGTAGGGGTTAATCTTATGTTGATCTGTGGTTTTTTGTTCTTTCGTCCTCTGCAAGTTTGGTTGATGCGGAGTTTTGCTCTTAGGGGCATGTCTCCATGGAGTGTCATTCTGTTATCATTGAGCCAAGCGACCCTCGCCTGCGCGGGTATATCAATCTGTGTCGTCGTGATTGCGGCTGATTGGATTAATATCGATCCGACTCCAGGCTTTGGAAAAGTTCGTGCTTTGCAGCTCGCTGCAGGTCTTACTCTATTGCTGGCTACCTACCTATTGCATAGTAAGCCATTACAGCGTTTATTTATCGAACTGATCGGTAACTATTATCTAAGTCACCTGCAACTCGTGATCCTGGGAATCGCTCGCTGGTTACTTCTCATTGTTGGATTGGTCACCGTGACTCTGATTACTTTAGCGGATGTGCTCAAAATTGATTCAACTCCCGGTTGGGGTGCGGATCGAACAATTCAATTGTTTGTGGGCCTAAGCATGATAGCCGTCAGCCTTATTCTGCAAAACCGGGCCATGAAAGCTTGGTTTCTGAGAAGCTTTGGCTATCGCATGCTGTCACCCATGCAAATCACTGTCATGCTGATTATTCGAGCCATCCTAATTGTTGCGGGAGCTACTCTGACGTTTCTGGTTATGTTTGCCGATGTCCTTCGAATTGACCGCACGCCTGGCTGGGGGGAAGATCGATTTGTCCAGTTAGTTGCAGGAATTGGACTTCTTTTAGCTGGATTTGTACTTCATAAGCGCCCCCTTTGGCACTGGAAGAATCGCTCAACAAAGTCTTAGATTTCCACGCATTGACACATTTCTCCAACCTTTATAATCTCCGCCAATGTTAGCTAAAAAAGCTACCCTTAAGACATCACCATTACACGACAGCCATAAGAAACTGGAGGCAAAGATGGTGCCATTCTCAGGTTGGGAAATGCCACTTCATTACCAAGGAATTATCCCGGAACATAAAGCTGTTCGAGAATCTGTTGGAGTCTTCGATATCAGCCACATGGGCGTTTTCGAAGTAAGCGGCACGAAGTCTGAGAGCTGGATCAATGCCCTTCTTACCAATGACATTCGATCAGCTGCCGTTGGTGAAGGTCAGTATACACTCATGCTTAACGAGAACGGCGGTGTTATCGACGATTTGATTATCTACCGGGTCGAAGATCAACGATTTTTGATGGTGGTTAACGCCGCCAAAACTCAAGAGGACTGGGATTGGCTCGTGGAACACAAAAATGAAGCCGTCGAATTATCTAATATTGGAGGGAATATGGCTGCTCTCGCCATCCAGGGTCCAAAATCCCGAGCGTTAATCGAGAAAGCCTTCCCTCAACAATCCATTCTTCCAACTCGGAACAAGATCTTTTTTTGGGATGAGTCCATTCCTCCTCTCTGGATTTCAAGGACCGGTTATACCGGTGAAGATGGGTTTGAGCTCTTTTTTATGGAGGAGCATTCTCAAGACCTTTGGGACTTAGTTCTAAAGCGAATGGAACCCTTGGGTGGTCTCCCTGCAGGCCTTGGTTCCCGAGATACACTACGCTTGGAAGCATGCCTTCCGCTCAATGGCAACGACCTTGCTCCTGACATTTCCCCGTTAGAAGCTGGACTCAGCCGTTTCGTCAGCTTCGACAAGCCTGAGAAGTTCATCGGAAGTTCCATTCTGCGTGAACAACTCGAATCCGGAAAACAGCGCATGTTGATGCCGTTTGTTATTTCAGAAAAGTGCCCACCACCCCGAAAAGACTACGAACTATTTGTTAAAGGACATGGAAAACCCATCGGTAAAGCCACAAGTGGAGCCCTTAGCCCTACCCTCGGAAAAGGGATCGGATTGGCTCTCGTCCAAAATACATTTGCCAAACCCGATCAAGCCATCGAAATTGAAATTCGCGGAAAGCGATACAAGGGACATTTAACCAAGAAACCACTTTATCGAAAAACATCATGAGTTCACCTGATCAATACAAGTATTCAGAATCCCACGAGTGGATTGATATCGAAGGCACCATTGGAACCGTTGGAATCACGGATCACGCGCAAAACGAATTGAGTGATGTTGTTTACGTTGAGCTCCCAGAAATTGGCAAGGAAGTAGCCGCAGGTGACGCGATTGCTGTTGTCGAAAGTGTTAAAGCCGCTTCAGACATCTATGCCCCCGTTTCTGGTAAAGTAACCGAAGTAAATGATACCCTCGGAGATGATCCTGCACTTGTGAACACGGGCGCCTTCACGGAAGGCTGGCTTTTTAAAATCGAAGTATCAAATGCCGACGAAGCGAAAAAACTTCTCTCTGCTGACGCTTACAAAAAACACATCAGCTAATACAGGATGAGATTGCTTAGCTAATTTTTATGAAATCCATTCCGGAATTTCAAAAGCTCACTCCACATATCGCCACATGGTCGGTCTACTGCGATAAAGCCCGCACCTCGCTCCACGCTCACGCTCACGTCTTTCAAGATAATCTGGCTCTTATTGATCCGGTCCTTCCTAAGTCCTCTTCGGTGTGGCACAAGATCATGCAAATGGGTAATCCAAATCTCATTGTCCTGACAAATGGAAATCACGAAAGAGATTCTAAACGCATTGCAGAGGAATACAAAATTCCCATCGCAGCAAGTGCTCCGGCGAGCAAGTCGCTAAGTCGGAAGCCCGATATTATTCTTGATGACCGAGTCCAAATGCAGGGCTTGAAGCCCATCTATTGCCCGGGCGGAGGTCCAGGCGAAAGCGCCCTATTCAGTGAATCCACTCGTTGCCTTTTTCTCGGAGATGCCATTGTGAATCTCCCTGACACCGGATTGCAATTGCTTCCAGAAAAATACTGCGAGGATACGAAGCAAAATACGCGTTCACTTCGGCAGTTACTCAATCTCGATTTCAAACTCGTTCTCGTTGCTCACGGTGTTCCGCTTTCGGAATCCCCCAAGACGCAATTGAAGAAACTTCTTTCCTAATGTCTGTTCCCTCACCGTGGCAGCCGCTACTGGCAATTCTGCTTTTTCTTGCTATCCCCATTCCGAGTTACGGACAGGATGTCCAGTTACGCGATGCAACAATCGCGACGCTTCGAGACTCTCCATCGGATACGTTACCCGGTGATGTTACCGGACGTTTGGAAACCTTTTTTCAAAAGTTGATGCAGGACTCTCCCGAAATCGCGTTCTTTGCCTTATTCCAGGGCACCCCATTCAATGATAAAAATGAAGTAATTGATAAAATTGTCGCGACCTCTAGGAAATCCGTCGAGCAGTTTGGCGCTTACACTTCATATGAATTCTCGGACTCTAACTTTCTAGGGAAAAAATCCCTTCTCGTCACTTACATGACCGAAATGCCTAAGAAGGTGCTTCGCTGGAGATTCTACTTTTACTCACCGGCAGGAACAGAGTGGACGCTGGCCAACCTCAAGGTCGATGACATGCGCAACTATCTCGCCGTCAAACCCAATACCGAACCACCTCCAAGTGATATTCAAATCGAAATCGAAAAATTTTTCGTCAACTTGCAGAGCGACCGCGTTAAACCTGCACTGGAGAGTATACTAATAGGGTCTTCTGTTCCAGACTATCAAAATACGATCGAAGAATTCTCTAGCTTAGTAAACAATACACTTGCCGAATACGGCCGCATCCATTCATACGAGCTCTTTGATCGCACACAATTTGGAAGTCGCCATATTTTACTTACCTATTTTTGCTATCTGGATACCGAACCACTTCGCTGGCAGTTCATTTACCGCCAAGACGCTCCAGGCAAATGGAGCCTCATTAACTTACGTTTTGATGACATGCTGGATGAAGCCGTGCTAATTGATTAAGTGCATCTTCGGTACATCTACATTACGAGATTTTTCCTTTTGCCATCTGTCAGACGCTCCCTAGGTTTTTGGCCTTATGGGTGAATTGGCAAAAGCATATGATCCAACTCCAATCTCGGAAAAACACTACGCTTCCTGGTTAAAAACGGGCGTCTTTCACGCTGATGAAAGCAGTAAAAAACCTTCATTTTCCATTGTCATTCCTCCACCCAATGTGACGGGAATTCTGACACTCGGGCACGTTCTAAATAATTCGATTCAAGATATCCTATGCCGCAGAGCACGAATGAAAGGATTCGAAGTACTTTGGTTACCCGGCACCGACCATGCAGGATTGGCGACGCAGACAAAAGTAGAACGAGCCATCGCTGAAGAAGATCTCACAAAAGAACAGCTAGGACGTGAAGCATTTCTTGAACGCACCTGGGAGTGGAAAGAAAAACACGGCGGAATCATTATCGACCAGCTCAAAAAGCTAGGTTGCTCCTGTGACTGGGAACGCGAACGCTTCACAATGGATAATGACTACTATGACGCGGTTATCGAAGGATTTGTTACCCTTTATGATCGAGGTCACATCTATCGCGGACACCGAATGGTAAACTGGTGTCCCGCCACTCAAACGGCTATTTCCGACGAGGAAGTCATCGCTACGCCCCAAAAAAGCAAACTCTACACAATGAAGTATGAGGTTGTTGAAGAGCCCGGAACCTTCTTGGAGATCGCAACGACTCGACCTGAAACCATCATGGGAGACACCGCCATAGCAGTTCATCCAAAAGATGAACGCTATCAGAAACTCATCGGCAAACACTGTCGCCGTCCATTTCCCGAGGCTAAACTTCCAATCGTCGCTGATGAACACATTGATATAGAATTTGGGACTGGGGTGCTCAAAGTGACTCCGGCCCATGACAAAGCCGACTTTGAAATAGGACAACGCCATTCCCTTCCTTCTATTGATGTGCTTCACCCTGACGGAACCATCAATTGTCCGGAAGTTCCCGAATTAGACGGTCTCGACCGATTTAAGGCACGCGACAAAGCCGCCAAGCTACTCGATGAGCAAGGCCTTCTTATCAAGACAGAAAAGTACCAAAACAACGTCGGATTCAGTGAGCGAGGGCAAGTGCCTATTGAGCCTCGACTTTCCGATCAATGGTTCTTCAAATATCCGAAGACCGAGGAAACATTAGGTGCCGTCTTAGACCAGCACGTTCAGTTTCATCCAGAACGCTGGACCAAAGTCTATCAACACTGGCTAGATAACATTCAAGACTGGTGTATTTCCCGTCAAATCTGGTGGGGACATCGTATTCCTGTTTGGTACAAGGATGATGAAGTGAAGTGCCAAAAAACCTGCCCTGGCGATGGATGGGAACAAGATCCGGATGCTCTGGATACCTGGTTCTCTTCGTGGCTGTGGGCTTATGAAACAATGGATGAGGCAACTCGCAAAAAGTTCTATCCCACTAGCGTTCTCGTAACAGGCCCTGACATTATTTTCCTCTGGGTGGCCAGAATGATTTTTGCTGGACTTGAATTTGAGCCCTCCGGAACTTCAGATCTTTCGAAAAATATCCCGTTCCGAGATGTTTATTTCACAGGATTAATCCGGGACAATCGAGGGCGCAAGCTGTCTAAATCTCTCGGAAACTCTCCAAATCCTCTCGACCTGATTGGGTCATACGGTGCGGATGGTCTGCGTTTTGGTCTCATGCGGGTAGCCCCTCAAGGTCTTGATATCCGCTACGATGAAAAACAAATCGAGGAAGGTCGCAACTTCTGCAATAAACTGTGGAACGCCAGCCGATTTAGAACGATGCAAGGGCCCGTGGATTCCAAAGCAGATCCCTATGCCCACACACTTTCACCATTTGCCCACCTTATCCTCAAGCAACTTGATGGAATGATTGAAAAGGTTGACCATTATTACGATACCTATCAGTTCAACCAGGTCGCATCAACACTTTATGGATTTGTCTGGGGGAACTTCTGCTCACGTTTTCTTGAAGCAGCAAAGGCAGACTTCACCGATGAAACTTCGGAAACACGAGCCGGCACTTTAGCCACATTTGATTTTGTTCTCTCCCATGTTCTCCGAGTTCTTCATCCTTTCACTCCCTTTATCACTGAAGAACTTTGGTTGGAATTGGGTTATGGAGGTGAAACGATTCAATTTGCTCATTGGCCTGAGCGTCTTGATACCCAATGGAGTGACGAACTTGCCCAGCGGGCTCATGACATTTTTGAAGTCCTCGATCAGTCCCGAAGCCTTCGAGGGGAGTTCCAAATTGCGATCAATCAAAAGATTCGTTTCTGCTTAAAATCGAATTCAAAACTCGAAGAAGGTGAAAAGTCTATCTTGCAAAACTTGATGAATGCCGAGCCGCTTGAATTCATCAACGAACCTCTTACCAAAACCCCTATGTTGATTTCATCGCTTGGAGATCTTTTTCTTCCTCTTGAAGGTGTGGTAGATATAGACAAGGAGGTTGCCCGAATCGAAAAAGCTCTTGTAAAAATTGCTGGCGATATCGAGCGTGAACGGAAAAAGCTTTCTAACACTAAAATGATTGAAAATGCGCCTGCAGAGAAGGTTGCGGAGTGGAAGACTCTCCTAAAGGAAGCAGAAGATCGCCAAGCCAAGCTAAAAGAGCAGCTTGAACATCTAAAATAGGCATCCTATGCCGTTCGCTGATTGAGTCGAAAACACGATTTAGATCTAACGCTTCTCCGATACTTTACCCGTCATTGGAACAAAGCGTACAGGTATCTTCTTTAACGTTTCTAACCGATCGTTCTGTTTTGCGAACACATAAAGGATCTGCCCTCTGCTAGGCCCTGCCGGAATCACCAACCGCCCTCCTTCTTTAAGCTGCTGAATGAGCGGTTCAGGAATTTTATCCGGTGCGCAGGTAACAATAATTCCGTCAAAAGGAGCTTCCTCAAGCCAACCGAGATATCCGTCACCTATTTTTACCGTAACGTTCTGATATCCAAGACGCGCCAATCGATTTTTTGCTTCTCGCGCTAATGGCTCTACGATTTCGATTGAAAATACCTGGTCCACAAGCTCAGCCAGCACCGCGGCTTGGTATCCTGAGCCAGTTCCTATTTCCAAAATTCGGTGATGCGACTCGGGCCTTAGTTGCTCCGTCATGAAGGCAACAATATAAGGCTGCGAAATCGTTTGCTGGTGACCAATCGGTAGCGGCCTATCATCATAAGCCTGCGACTGTAACTCTCTCGGCAGAAAGAGATGCCGTGGCACATCCCCCATTACTCGGAGGACATTGGAGTCTTTGATATCCCTTGAAACGAGTTGCTCCTTGATCATAGTCATTCGGAGCTGTTTCCAAGTATCTTCCTGACTCTTGATTTCGCCGGAAGAAACAACAGCTCCCCCAAGCACGTATAGAAGCAGAAGAGGAGCTCGCATCCCTTCCTTGTTAGTTGTTTAAATCGAAGTGATCAAGCGGTTGCCTGTTTGAGCTCGTCCGCCTTTTTCACGCTGTCTTTAGTCGATTTTTCGCCGAAGAGTAACACAATCGGGCTAGCGACAAAGACCGACGAGAATGTCCCTACCAAAATGCCAATGAGTAACATCAGCGAAAAATCGTTGATAACTACACCACCAAAGAAGTAGAGAGCTAGCACCGCTAGAAGCGTCGTCACCGAAGTCAGCAAAGTCCGACTCAAAGTCGCATTGATGGAAATATTAATGATATCAATCAACGACTTGGCCACTTTCTGTCGAATGCCTTCTCGGATACGGTCAAATACAACAATCGTGTCATTGATCGAGTAACCGGCGACGGTGAGTATTGCCCCAACGGTAATCAAGGTAAATTGATGTCCTAGTAGCACATAGATTCCAAGCGCAATGATGATATCGTGAACTAAAGCAACGATAGCACCTACAGCAAACGAAAATTCAAATCGCCAGAGGACGTAGGCAAAGATTCCTAGAATCCCTAAACCAAGAGCCGTAAGAGCCTTCTCTTTGAACTCACTTCCAATCGTTGCTTTAACCTTGTCCAAACTCTTTCGTTCAAATTCTGCCTGAGGAAAGGCCTCTTTCAATCTAGCTTCTACCCCCTCAGCTTGGTCCTCAGCGGCGCGAATCGTCAAAAGCTCATTACCTCCAGACCCATCACTTTGGTATTGAGTGGTTACACCGGTATCTCCAATGGCAGCTTTAACTTCATCGTCCGGGATTTTTTCTGCAAAGGATAGGGTCAACAGATCTCCTCCCACAAAGTCAACTCCAAGGGCTTTCTCCCCCTTCTGATACAACGTTGCTACCGAGAGCAAAACCAGAAGGCCTGATACCGTAAAAGCAATGCTACGCTTTTGCATGAAAGCAATCGAAGTCTTACTTAAGAAATGGGTGATCTGAAGCTGAGAGAGAAACGATGTCGTTAACGCCCAATCAAATCCGGCGCGGGTCACAACCAGAGCAGCAAACAAGCTAGCTAAGATTCCCAAGCAGAGCATGACAGCAAACCCTTGAATCGCCCCCGTCCCCTGCCAGAACAGAATCACTGCTGCAATCAAAGTTGTCACGTTTGCATCGAGGATCGAGCTAAACGCCTTACCAAAGCCGGTTTTTACAGCTTGAGCAATCTTTCGACCTTCATCCAACTCCTCTCGAATCCGCTCGAAAATAAGAACATTCGCATCAACCGCCATACCAATCGTTAGAATGACACCGGCGACCCCAGGTAGAGTTAAGGTGAACCCAAACTGAGCCAGCATTCCCATCATGAAAATAAGGTTGAGCAGAAGTGCAATAACACCGAAAACTCCAGCTAGACGGTAATAAAGAACCATGAAAGCAATCACAGCGATAAAGCCATAGATGGCCGCCATAAATCCGTTCTCCACCGACTGTCGCCCCAAGGTGGGGTCGACTCCTCGCTCATCAACGATTTCGACAGGTGTCTCAAGAGGGTTTTCCAGAACGGATGATAGCTCCAGGGCTTCTTCTAAAGAAAACCTTCCGTCGATCTGCACCTCCGATGAGTAAATGGGTTGATTATCTCGAAATCCAAGTGCCGAGTACACCACGTCGTCCAGAACGATAGCCATTTGACCATTAGCTCCCATCTCGCGGCTTTCTTCGATGATTCGTTTACTGACATCACCAAACTCCTTTGCACTCTCCATGCGTAGGGCAATTTGATTTGATCCAAATTCGTCATACGTAGGCCAAGCTGCATTTACCGATTTACCCCCCATATAGGATCGGCGTTTAACGATGATCTTACTCATCACCACTTCGCCTTGTTGGTTGGCATCTCGGAAATCCAGCTCTTCATAATCGAATGGAAGCGCATCTGTATTTCCTGCAGCAAGCTGGGTTAAGATCTCTGAACTCCGAGGGTGAACCATCCGAAAACCGAGCTGAGCCACACGCTCGAGTTGTTCGCGATAAGCATCCTTTTCAGATTCTTTGAGCTTTGGAATCTGGACGATGATTCTGTTTTCTCCCGAAGGCTGAATCAAAGGCTCTTTTGTACCGCTACTATCGATCCGTTTCCGAATCACTTCCACCGCTTGATCGACAGCGGCCTCACTTGGCTGCTTGTCAGCAAGTTCGAGAAGAAACTGAGTTCCTCCGCTAATACCAATCCCTGGATTAATATTTACGGGCCAGCGGTCAGGGTCGTTCGCTTCTTCCTCGGGGATATAAAACAAGGAAATTCCAGAGATCGATAATAGCAACGCCGTAAGCACAATGGCTAACCAGCGCTTTGTGCGATCCATTAGCGTTGCCAAATACCAAATGAAAACCCCTAGGAATGTCAGGGATAGGATGAAAATAACTGCATTCATAACTGTCTATCAAAGATTATCCAGCAGATGTGGCTACTCGGTCTCCTCTTTCTTCACTTGAGTGATACTATTCTTATCGACCTCGATCTTAACCTGTTCTGCAATTTTAAGGACAACGGTGTTATCTTTAACATTAGTGACCATTCCATGAATGCCGCCAGCAGCGACAACCTTCTCACCTGATTTGATCGCAGCGACCATTTTCTGGTGGTCCTTCATCTTCTTCTGCTGAGGACGGATTAGTATGAAGTAGAACATCACCACCATAATAATCAGCGGAAAAAACTGAGCGATCATCGGCGGGCGCTCTCCCGTTGCTTGAGCCCAGTAAGTGAGCTCGAC
>JBCCKK010000028.1:0-17803 GCA_039027395.1 Verrucomicrobiota bacterium
AGAGAAAGGGCGCCCCATTTTCTTCGGAAGGATCCGAAAACCGGGTGAGACTTTCTTGGGCCGCCTCGGGAAGAGCAAAGCGATGTGCCAGTTCTGCGATCTCAGCAGGGTCCGTTTGTTTCAAGAGAAGAGCCGTCTTGAGATTTCCGAAGATTCTCGCGGCAAGCTTCGTTCTCCCGAGCGATTGAATCCCCTGGGTTAGGGCGATGCACCAAGTGGAGAGTTTGCGGGAACGCTCAAAGAGCTCCGCAACGATTTCACTGGCACCAGGGAGGGTGAGAAAGTGATTCAGCTCTTCGAAGACAATTCTTTTCCTCTGGTCGCGAGGACGTCGTCTTATCTCGTTGGAAATTGAATTGAGTAGAAGAAACGAAACGATCGCTTTCAGTTCAGGGGTGGAATCCGGAATCTCTCCGAGTTCGAGATAGATGACAGAGTGAGCGAACGAAAACGTGCTGGGGCCATCGAGGATCGCGCCAAAGCAACCTGAGTCTTTCCGCCAGGGCTGGAGCGCATGGGCCAATTGAGCCAATTCTTTGGCTCTCGCAGACTCGCCCATAGATTCA
Source organism: Verrucomicrobiota bacterium (assembly GCA_039027395.1). GTDB lineage: Bacteria > Verrucomicrobiota > Verrucomicrobiia > Methylacidiphilales > JBCBYL01 > JBCCKK01. The sequence goes on from JBCCKK010000028.1 coordinate 567, forward strand.
AGCACGAGCCAGTCATGAAACGAACTGTGGGTAGGGAACTCCTCTCTATGGAAGGCCGTGAAACCGATGCGGAGAAGAAGTTCTTCGTTTTCGGGAGCATGAGCGAATCGACCTAGGATTTGCTCGTCGGGACTAGAGACAGCTGCTGTGCCCTTTCGACTCTGTTCATATCGCCAAGCAGCCTTGATCACCCTGGCATAGCGTTGAGGATGACGAGTCCTCCAGGTCCGAAAACAATCGGAATAAAACCGCCACAAGGACTCTGAAATCAACGAAGCAAGACGGGATCTCTCTGGACTCTCTTTTGGAGTGCTCGTCAAAAGCAAAACAAGGGCCGTCGCTTGCGAGAGATGGTCTGCTGTGAGAGGGCCTGCCTGCGTGTCGAGGTAGTTGAGTGTTATCCCGGCATCAGGCTTGACGATAAAAGGCTGCGCACCAAGGCCTCGTGCGAGCGATTCCAGAGATCGCCCGGTATCGACAATGACGGTGAATTCTGAAAAGGGCGAAGTTTGCACCAAGAGATTTTCGATGAGAGTGCTCTTCCCAGAGCCAGTCTTTCCGCAAACGAGGAGGTGTTTTGGCCATTGGTGATTGGGAAGACCCTCGGTATAAGAGCGGATTCCGATGAGGTTGGCGTGCGCTCCGAGATAGAGGGCTTCAGCCTTTTGTAGGTTACCGCTCGGAGAAGCGGAAAGTGGAAGCAGGTTTGCAAGGATCGGGTCCTCCGTCGTGAGCCAGTGCGGTTGTCGTTTCCGAAACGGAAAACCCGGTAGAGTGGCCTCGAAATAGTCGCGGGCTGTGGTGGGAAGAGAAGCTAGATAGGGTTTCGCGCCCTGAAGGCGGGAGATTGCCGAAGAGATCGCCGCGCTTTGGGCGATGACCTGCTCAGAGTCATGTCCCCAGGTCCGCACAATGAGATTAAAGGAAAAGGGAAGCGTTTCGTTGGAAGAGAGCCGCTCGAGATGAGCCCGCTCGACTTTGAGCCCCTCCTCCATGCGGCCACCCGGATGGCTCGCGAGCGCGCGCCTCAGCTTTGCCGAACTCGATTCAACCTTAGCGATTTCCTCCTCTGGATCGAGCGGGGCGAGGTTCAAGGTAATTTCGTAATCAGAGAAGGGAAGAGAACAAAGCTCTCGCATCATTCCGGAATAGGTCTGGCGCGGGAGAGTGCGAAGCGCTATGAGGGAATGATAGTGATTGTCGAGGAGGAAGCCGCCTGGATCGATCGTCGGGGAAGGAGCCGAGAGCAGGCAGTTCTCAAGAATGGAGCCAGCGGGGTCAAAGCGAAGCTCTCGTTCGGAGGAAGACAAGGAACGAACGGAAGGATTGAAGAAGCGGTCGAACTGGCAGAAGAGATCGGTCGAAGAAAGCTCCTCAGCACTTCCGCCTAAGCGTAATGCGGTTTCCCGCAAAGCGGTTTTGACCTCGCCGAAGGAGTCTTGAGCGGAGTCGACCGCAGCACGATACCAGCTGGAGCATTGCCGCGAGCGATTCCAAGAAGGCAAGGTAAGCGGACGAGAAACATAAAGGTGGAGAACAGCACGACGAAGAGATGATCGTTTGGGGGAGTACTCCGAAAGCTCGGAGAACCGAACATAGGTAGCGTTCCGGAAGGTCTCGACAGAATCAGTTGCCGAGAAGGAGCAGGTATCATTGTAGTAGGATAGAAGCTCATCCACATAGCTGCTCTCAAAGGTGAGCCGAATCTGAAGACGAGATTCCGGATCAATAGATCGGAGTAGGATCCGGAATTCGTCCTCCCATTGGTTCAGCACGGAAACGCACGAATGAAACACATCAGGAAGCGCAAGCCGAAATCCCTTAGTGACATAACCGGAGCGATCAAGGCTGCCTAAGACAACCAGGTCCTCCACAAGAAAACCATCAATCATGGCGCTTAGAAATGGTTTGTGGGTTGGAAGCACGGAAAAGCGATCCTGGCACGCGAAAGTGAATTCGTAGCCGCAAAAGGGACCACTCCAGGAAGTCCTCCAGAAAGTGGGATGGCTTGTTGCGGACGATCGTGAGGGTTACGAAAAGAAATCCGAGGAACGGGATCAGCGCGATGATCAGGGCAGAGATGAACGTGAATTGAAGGTTTCCGAAGAGAAATAGAAAGGTTGCGATCGAGAGAAGAACGGAGAGAGCCGCCACATAGATGGACGGGCCCTCGAGACCTAGGGCAACCAGTCCGGTTCTCCGGCCGGCGTTGCTTACATGGAAACGTCGTGAATCCATGTGATTAGAAGCTAGGGAGAGTAACAGTCCCACCACCGAACGTTTCGAAAAGCTTCGTCAAGAAGCTCCATCCCAAGGCAGCGACGATCGCCGCAAAAATAGCCGCTCCCATTGCGGCAATTCGACCCGTTGCGGCCATGATGCATGCCAGAATAAAGGCACCGAAGAGTGCGACCGCAGAGATCATAGAAAGGAGCTTCACGAGCTGGCGAAGCCCTTCTTCAAATTCGATGGTCGCAAAGAGGGGGGTAAGAAGTGACAGGATCATGGGGATAAACTGGAGTTGGCTTCCTTAGGAATGCGCGACGCCGCTTCTTTTCCCCATGAATTCAGGAAAACTTTCCCAGTTTAGGCTCGGATGGCTCTGTTCTTGCTAATTTTGGAGTTTAGTATTGCAATCAGACCTACTAGCCATTTAAACCAGTTTCATGGCAATTGAACCTACAAGAGCGCAAGTAAGAGATCTCATCTACGCGACCGCCAAACATTACTCGAAGAAATCAACAGTCTCGGAGAGCTATGTACTTGGCAACCCGATCAAAAAGAATGGGAAAATAGTAACGAAAGGCTTGGGAATGGATTCTCAGGTCCGGAAAGGATTTGGGGGAGCTGTAAACTCTCGAATCAAGGAGGCTCGTATCAAGCTAAACAAGAAGAGAGCCAAGCGCTTCCAGTTTGCGACTTTTGGAGCAAAAACAAAAGTCGGAGACATCATTGATAAAACACACGAGAAAATACACGCAGCATGAGACTCTCACTTATAACACCGATCGTCCTGTTTGCGATTGGTCCTTTCTTCTCGCAATCCGCGGTGATTGCTGGCGAACTAACGTTCGACGAGCTGGATTTGAATGGAGACGGAGTTCTCTCGAGAGAGGAGTTTCAGAGGGCTGATGTCGAAAGAACCAATGTGAACAACCAGAGCACATCGGGTAAGTTTACTGTCGTTGATGATCAGCATACTGAAACGGCAGTCGAACTGGAGGATGAGGTAGAAAATACCCTGCTTGACAAGTTTGCGGATCGATGGAGCATTCGGAAGAGTTACCTCACAAGTGATGACGAATCCCTACCCGGTAAGTTTTCCTGGTCAAATCCCTCTCGAGCTGGAGAATTTTACTCTACTGACTTTGCAGTGCAATACATCGCCTGGGACGGATGGTTTATGGGGGGACAATATGAAGTTCATCCGACTTACGAATCACACCTTTCCACTGAAGACGGGAAGGTTCGCGATTCGCAAAGTTTTCGAATTCCGATTACATGGATATCAGAGGACCCGACTGCGCCGGGTTGGGGTGATGATTGGAGCGTAGTTGCGGGAGGGGATGGGTTTATTCAAAACCACGTAGTTACAGCCTCTCCGGTTTGGGAGACTGATCGAACTCAGGACGTGGAGGCGGTTGGCGGCGATATCTTTTACACGGTCAATGTAAACAAGGGAAGAAAAGGGAAATCATCATGGCTTTGGAGGACGCTGGGCGTACGGAACCCTGTTGGGGGGAGGTATGGAAGTGAATTCTATTGGCGTCCGTGGATTGGGGTTGAGGGTGGCTCTTACTTGGATGATGGAGGGGTCGCAGAGATTCTAGGTGTTGACGACTATCTAAGAATTGCGCCGAGAATTAAGGCAGATTATTTTGTTACGGATAAACTGCTTCTCTCTGCAGAGTACCTTTACCGTCATGATTTTATCAACGACGATGGCTTTCACTTCTTTGATGCATCCGCGGTCATGTATTTGGACCCGGAAGAGAAAGTTGCTGTTGGGCTTTCCTATGAATACGGAAGAACAGCCCCAAAATTCACCGACGTAGATGTTTTAGAAGGGTGGATTGGAGTAAAGTTCTAGATTCGGTGGATATTCAAATCAATTGCCTAAACAAGGAAAGCTGGATTTGGCCATCACTCGTTTCGAACGAGAGGTGTACTTAGTGACAAATTGAAGCGCTTGTCGACGTGATCTTCTTAGGAATAACTATGGCTAATGAATGTTGGAGAGCAAGCACTTCGAATGGTTCGCTAGTTTCGTATCCGTGGATAGGAAAATAGCTTTGAAATTCTGACATTTTTCCCTTTGCATTGATCCACGAGAGTCACTACCCTAGCGTATGTCTCTTCAAATAGATGGTCACGAGTTTCTGATTGGAGGTCGTGTAAAAGAGCCTCATTTCGAAACAAAGAATCTCTTCAGCGGGTGGAGGATACCGCGCTATATTATTTCCCACTACACAGGGGGAGGAGTCGGAAAATACTCCTTAGAGTCCCTAGCGGAGAAGGACTTGGCGTATCATGTCTTGATTGACCGGGACGGATCATTTTATCAGTGCGGGAAGTTTAACAAGGTTAGTTCTCATTCAGGACTCAGCAACTGGAAAGGTCGACATGGCATGAACCAATTGGGCATCGGGGTCAGTATGGCCTGCTATGGCAGTTCGGCTAAAAAATACAACAAGGAAGGTGTAGAAGCAGTCCATAAAAATAATGCGGAAGGAAAAGCGAAGATTTTCGAGCCATTTACGGAAGAACAAATTCAGACATACAAGGAAATTTGCAGCGCACTGTGTGAAGAGTATCCTTCGATCCGGAATATCATAGGGCATGATGATGTGTCCGTCGGGCGAAGAGACGATCCCGGACCCTTCTTGGAGTCTGCAATCGAGGAGTTGAGGACAGACCTTTCTGCAGCAGGGAAATTGAAACTTGAGAAGGAAAGGAAAAGCTTCAAGGCGAGGGTCGTTGCGGAGCCGGGAGACGATGATGCAGCAGTCTACTACGACTACAACAGAGCAAATGTGAAAACACGTTTGGAGAAAGGGACACAGCTCAGTGTTCTTTCGCAGGTCTACAAATCGAAAGGCGATTCTTACGTTTTGATCGATCGCTACTCGGTCAGCATTGATGGAATTTCTCTTTACGGATTTATGTCAGGAAAAAATCTGAGCTTGTAAGTAACCATAGAATTGAGGGGACTTTCGCGAAGGCGGGATCAAGCTGAAAAGGGTGAGGCAAAAATCTGCAATATAAGTTTTTGAAAGGTTGTCGCCAATAACAAATGCCCGGGCCGTATGATGATCCGGTCATGGAGAATGGATTCTATTATACTGAGTTGGGTGAGGTGACCAAATGCAAGTTCGTTAGAGTGTCTTGTTGATTGTAATGACTTCTGTCTTCGCTAGACCTCAAACAGCATAAGAAGGGTAATTAAGTTATGAGTGAAATTGAGTTTCCAAGAGTTATTCCGGTGATTTCCTCGAACAGGTCTGATTCCGCATCAGGTCTTGCCGAAGCCCTTGTGAAGGGTGGGCTACCTTGTGCTGAGGTCACCCTCAGGACTGATGCCGCAATAGAATTGATTAAAAGGTTATCTAAAGATGACAGATTGCTTGTAGGGGCCGGCACGGTTCATAGTGTAGATGATGCAGAGAGAGCGGTAGCGGCAGGAGCAAGGTTTCTCGTTACTCCGGGAATAAATTTGAAGACACTTGAATGGTGTTCTAGAAATTCCGTTTGCGTAATTCCGGGAGTTTCGAATCCAACAGATCTCGAAACGCTTCTCGAATTTGATATTGGGCTGGCAAAGTTTTTTCCTGCCGAACCTCTGGGAGGGGTTGCCATGCTTAAGGCGTTAAGCGGTCCCTATAATGGAATGCGTTTTGTCCCTACTGGAGGAATTAATAAAGAGAACGTTGGAGATTACCTCGCATTGAAGAATGTGCTGGCATGTGGTGGTAGCTGGGTGGCTCCTACGTCTTTGATCGATTCTCACCGATTCGACGAGATTGAAGTTCTCGTATCCGAATGCGTAACCTTGATATGTCAATGACATTTATGTCTCAGGAGATAGGGCTTTTTGCTTCCTATGCGCCGATTTTGGGGGTGATTGTTGGGATCCTAGGGATTGTGGTCGGCATCTTGAAAGCAAGGCAGAGTAAGCTCGAGTTGGAAGTTGGGTTGGCTGAATCGGCAAACAAGATGGCCAAACTACATGCGGACTATCAAGAGATGATTTCCAAAAGTGAAGTGATTACATGGGACGATATCGAAAAAGGTGTCTTGAAGTTAACATCCCACGTCAAACATGAGCTTAAATGCAAACCCCAGAATGTCAGAATGGTAGCTGTTCCGAGTGGTGGGTTGATTGTGGCAGAGGCACTCCGAATGATGCTCACATCTGAGCATGATCCTGATTGGGATGAGGTTCCGATCTTTAACCCTGGTAGACGGCTGACTCCCGGAGCGGAAGATGCTAAATTTCAGAAGATATTTGTTGCAGGGGATTACAGCTACCTGTTTAGCGGGTTTGATTCACCTGAAGAAAAATTGGTATTAGTTGTGCACTTCATCATCAACACAGGTACTACGGTTAAGTGTTTTGAAAAGGCTATTCGGGAAAGTTGTGTTGAATCTCCTGAGATTCGTCACATATCGTTGATGAATCATCTTCCGGGAGGGAACCGCGTCGATATGGGCAAAAAATTCTATGCTCCTATTACGTCAACCGCCGGGAGCGGGTTGAAATTACCTTGGGGCTATGCTTACGGAAAAGCTCGACGTGGGATAACGGAGGGGTAGTAGGCCACAACGGTTGTTCGTGATATTTGCCAATTTTAGAATCACTTACGCTCAAGTTTGAGTTTACCATTTGGTGTAAAGAGCAGGGGAAGCTTTATCTTGCTTCAGAAGATCCATCGTTTTTCGAACTTATTTAGTGATGTCATATTTAGGCGCAGTTAATTCCGTGGCTTTACCTTGTTGGACGGAACCTTTGGCAGATGAGAAATAGAAAATGTCCCGCGTTTGGATGAATCTTCTAGGCTATTTCCAGATTTTCTGTGTAGACTGATAGCGACGATTTTCAGAAATCTGGTTTCTTTTAGAGGCATGGCGTGCTGTTTAAATCACCATGTTCCACTGGTTCGGCAAACAAATGAGAGAGAGGATAAAGAATGGCCACAACACGTGACGAGGAGTTGCTTGGAAAGGATTTTAGAAAGATCCATCCGAAACTTCGGATGGTAGCAAAGGCTCTCGACCCGGTGAACGAGCGGAGGTCTGAGCAGTTTGCCTCAATGTCAGCCTCGCCCCCTCAGGCAAGAATCGAACGCGAACTTCTGGACCTTGATCAACGAGTTCCTGGGCAAGTCGCCGAGAAGCTTCTAACAACTGAGAAAGTTAAGGAAGTTAGCAGCACTATTGAAGTGAACACGTTTGTCACATTTTTTGACGATTCTAAAAATGATTCAGGTCACCGAATTGAGGCTAGAACGATCAAACTCAAGGAATTGCGGAATCTTACCGAAGAAGAGAATGTGGCTTATGTTGAGCTTGGTGAGCCTCTTAAACATCCCGACTCCGTAGCATCGGGAGCTAGGGTGTCACCACCTTCTCTAAGCGAGCGAAACATCCCAGGTCGAGACTCAGGTGGGCGTGATGTTCTCATTGGAATTATTGATGTTGGAGGTTTTGATTTTTCTCATCCGGATTTCATCCAACGGAAGGATGGAGAGACTACTACGCGCTGGGTAAGAATCTGGGATCAGCGTGGAGGTCTGCGACCTACCCCAGACGGCTTCACCTATGGATCCGAGATTCGTCAAGAGCATATGAACGCGGCGCTAAATTCTGAAGTTTCGCTTCCCGCTTGGGCACTAGAGCCGCAATCTCAAATGGCGACGGGATCGCACGGCACTCACGTCGCGAGTATCGCAGCTGGAAACCGTGGTGTTTGCCGAAATGCTCGACTCGCCGGGGTGTTGATCGACCTGCCGGATGAATTTGTGGGTGACCGACGAAATTCCTTCTACGATTCAACACGTGTTGCAGAAGCGATTAGCTATCTCTGTCGTCTCGCAGAGGAGCTTGAATGCGAAGTTTCCATCAATGTAAGCCTTGGCACAAATGGCGGCGCACATGACGCTTCTAATGCAGCCAATCGATGGATCGATCATGAACTCTCAACGCCTGGACGGATCGTTTGCATTGCGGCAGGGAACGCTGGGCAAGAATCTCCATCCGGCCCCGGTGATATCGGATTTGCACTTGGCCGTATCCATACGTCGGGCGTCATACCTGCGCGTGGTTTGACCAAAGATATCGAATGGATTGTGGTTGGAAACGGTTTGGCAGACGTTTCTGAGAACGAATTGGAGTTGTGGTATGGGGGTGCCGACCGTTTTGCCGTTTCTGTCACTCCCCCTGGACTTCCGACAATCGGCCCCGTTGCTCCCGGAGAATATGTTCAGAATCACAAACTGGAAGGTGGGAGCATGCTCAGCATCTACAATGAGGTTTATCATCCAGCGAACGGAGCGAACTATATTGCTATCTACCTCAGCCCGTTTTTGAAGAAGGAGAATCCGATAGTAGGAGTGCCTCCAGGTAAATGGCGCGTTCAATTGCATGGGCTTGAGGTTAGGGATGGTCGGTTTAACGGATGGATCGAGCGAGATGACCCAAGGCCGCGAGGGATTGTCGGCTCTCAAGAGTATTGGAATTTCCCTTCTTTTTTTGCGATCTCGTCAAACGTTGACTCGAATTCAGTCAGTTCGCTGGCTTGCGGACACCGAATTATTTCAGTTGCGAATTTCGACTCAGCAAATCGCAAGATAAATGTGAGTTCCAGTCAAGGACCGACGCGAGATAATCGTCAGAAGCCGGATGTTGCCGCACCGGGAACAGATATCGTTGCAGCAAATGGATTCTTCGGAGATGGCGATAGCCCTTGGATCGCCATGACCGGAACCAGTATGGCCAGTCCCTATGTGGCGGGGGTTGCAGGACTAATGCTTGAAGCCGAGCCAAAGCTTACTTCCGCACAGATTACCGGGATCATTCAGCGAACCTCTCAGCCGCTATCTGGTGCGACATTTGAGTGGGCAAATGATGCGGGATTTGGAGTGCTAAATCCTGAGGCTTGCGTTGAAGAGGCTAGAAGCATGAACAAGAGAGTGAAAATCGAGCCCAAAAACGCTGGAGGAGATTCATGAGGGTAAGAGCTTTCGAGGGGAATTCGGGCGACTGCTTGCTTTTGACTGGAAGCAATGGCGAAAACGTTTTAGTCGATGGTGGGCTTGTTAGATACAATTTTGGGAAGATCTTAAGCTATCAGTTTAACGTGGCTCCGGAGTTGTCAAAGATGCGTCAACGGGGAGAGAAACTTGATCTGGTTTGCGTGAGCCACGTAGATCAAGATCATATTGGCGGAGTTCTTTCAATGCTGAACGACGAGTTCGACTGGCGAGTGTTTGATCATCAAGAAGCGCAGAACCTCAATCCTCCTGAACCCAAGGGATTGAGGCCTCCCGAGATCGGGGGGATCTGGCACAACGCGTTTCATGAGCAGGTCGACCAGGATTCTGCAGAACTAGGGACTGCGCTACTTTCGGCCTCTACGGAAGCTCTGGCAGCTGGTGGTGGACCACTGAGTCATGGTCGGGACTTTTTCAGCCAGCTTGCTACTAGCTTGAAGGAGGCTGCTCAGGTTTCCCGTCGCATAGGTGGCAAGCAACTTGACATTCCACTCAACAAAGAATTTGGAGGAAAACTGGTAAGACGTCACTCAAACTCTAGCCCGATCAAACTTGGGGACTTGACTCTTACCATTATCGGACCGACGACGAAACGGCTCAAAGAACTGAAAGAAAAATGGGAGGATTGGCTTAGAACGAGTGATCAGATGAGCGATGTGATTCGCGACGCCGAACGCGATGAGGAACTGCTGTTATCTGACGGAGTTCGAGCTCTTTTTGGACTCTCTGGTTTGGGACCTGCTGTTGGTGATAGGGATGATGTTACTGAGCAGAACGTAGCCTCAATTGTAATGATGGTTGAAGAAGATGGGAAGCGTGTCCTTTGCACTGGAGATGCTCGTGACGACCATATCTACGAGGATCTAAAGGCGACCGGTTTTACGAACCAGCAGGGGCATGTCCACATCGATTTACTGAAAGTCCAGCATCATGGAAGTGAAAACAACTTCTCATTGGACTTCGCAAAGCTGGTTACCGCCGACCATTATTTATTCTGTGGAAATGGAGGGCATAAAAACCCCGATTTGAGAGTCATCCGTGATCTCCTTGACGCTAGGATAGGAAGTAATTCTACGAGGACCCCGCATGTCGATCCTACTCGGCCGTTCAAGCTGTGGTTCACTTCAGACGGCTCGACATTTAAGGCAAACAGAGGCCATATGGAGAAAGTGATCCAGCTTGTGGAAAGTCGCATCGGAGGCCATCCTCACGTCTCAGCGCATTTTTCTGGGGAAAGCTTTTTTGACATCGATCTCTAGTTTCTGATCAGCAGGCTGAATTGCAGCGATTTTTTTGTCACAATGTCTCTTCTTGATCCGAAGACGTTGCCTAATTTTGTAGAGCAACTCCTAGCAATGTTGGTAGAGAAACGGTTCTATGTCAGACGATTCATTTGAGAGTTTGGTTGGGTTCTATGTTAGGACCATTTCGATGCTGCTGAATGATCTCGGTTTTGAGCGGCACGTGATCCGCGACATGCAGATTGCCGTCTCTCTGGGGCAGACCGATCGGGTGGCGGCGACGCTTTCGGAGGATGGTGAGAGCGGCTCTGTCGCGAATCAGAATAGGCTGGTGCTATCGAGACTGCTCGGTCGTCTTGTTCGAGTCGTGCCCCAGTTAGAAAGGGAGACCGTGGAAACTGCGGCGTTGGACGAATCGGCAGATGTCGCGTGGCACCTTGGGGAATTCACCGAGAATGAGGCGACAGTTCGAACTGCATACAACTTTTATGAGATCGCTTGGCACTTCCGCAGCATTATGGATGCGCCCGCGCTTGAGATCGCAGGGAAGATGCGTGCACTTTCAGACCCTGAGAACGTTGACCAGTATCACGGAGCGATTTGGAGGTTGGCGATTGAACGAGTGCGGCAATCCTGCATGGTGAATGGAGAATGGCTAGAGGCGCTCGATGCTTATGAGTTGGCGCTTGCCTGCCCAATGGAGTCGCCGATAGGGCAGCGCGGAATGTGCAAGATGCTTGAGCGGCGTCTGCGAGAAGTGCAGGGCACACCAATAAGCGATTTAATTGCCATCTACTTTATACAGGCACCGGTTTATGCGATTGACCCCAGGAAGCGGCGCGAGGTCATCTTGTCCCTATGCGGAAAAGATTCAGGGGTCTATGCCTCCGAGGAACTCCACCCGACTCTCGAGATTATTGCTATGGTTCAAGGCCAGACGATTTTTGATGACATGCGACAAAGGTTCCAGCCGGTAGAATCTCATGCTCCATACATTGAATGGTCAAACATCGCCGTAAGGCACGAGCGGTTATCAGGAGCTGTTCCGCTGGGGCGCTCTTTAATCGCAGATATTGAGCGGACCAAGTGGTTGTTGCCCGACTTGATTCATGAGATCGGACACGGCGTCGCACTGCTCGGAGAAATCGGTCTCACACAGGCCGCCTTTCGCGCTTTCGTGCATTTCATCGAGGCTTACCTTCTCGATTCCGATGGAGATTGGAAAACAGACTCTAACGAATTCAGTGCCCTTCCGCTGCTACCGGACAATCAATTTGCAGTCAGTTTGGGAAGGAGACAGTTACGGGCCGCAGCCAATGCGGCGGTTGCTCAGTCCGTCTGGACTCCTTGGCTCGAGGGGCTGTCCATGTATTTCGAACTTCTCTGCGATCCAAAGGATGATCCCAGCGAAATTTCAGCTGTCCATGAGTGCCTGCGGCTGCTCATCGATTTCGATATTCCGCAAAAAGGCGGGGAAACGAATGAGGAGTACGCACGGCGTATGATGGACCAGGTAACCCACCAGTTTGAGGAGTTCTATTCCAACGCGCTGCGCGACACCTCGCGAATCAATACTCTACGTTATTTCGATGCTCCATGCCGTGGAGAAAGTGATATCTATATCCTCGGGTTTCTAACCGTGCTCTCCGTGGTAGCGGCGTGGGAGGCGACACTCGATCGACGAATAATGCCCGCGCGAGCAGCTATTCTACTCATGAATGCGACACAGGGCAGCACAACAGAGGTGTTTCCTGAGCTGAATCTCAGCCCAGAACAGTTCAGTTCTGCATGCCAATCGAATATGGTATCGTGGCTAAATGAGTTGGCCGCGCTACCAAGGGAGTCAATCGAAGAGTGCCTAAAGCCAGTTGCACGCGACTGTCCTGGCTCACCGATTCTTTGGAAAGAAATGCACCCGAAAAAAGTGACGAAAGACGAATTCATCGAGACGGAAATGAAGCGCACTGAGACCAGTTTCATTCCGAAGCTCTTCCAGCTTGCAGGAATCGATCCTGCGTCCAGTGATGCAAATGAACGGAAGAGCGCAGATTTTCTACTCAAATTATTCAAAGACTACGTTATTCGTAACAAACTACTGCCAATTGGCAACGATGATGCGCGGATGCTTCTCATGCAGGATTCTGACTACGCAGGTATTTGCCCACGAACCTTTGTCGGAAAACGAAAATCTGTCGAGCAGGAAGATACCGCCAGCATGCCTCGCTATTCGCACCGGTTCTGGCCAATGGAGGGAGGAGAAAACGAAAAAATTCGACTGCGTCGGCTCTTTGCTCGCGAAAATACCGCCCGTCTTAGTACCACGAGAGTAATCGATCTTGTTGGTTTTCCGAACGCGCCCTCCCAGACAAGAATGTCGTATACTTGCCACTTCCTTGGCGAGAGTTATACTCGGATCTCTGGATGGGGGAATTCCATCGCAAACGAAGCCAACGACTATCCCGATTTTGCCGAGGTGCTTCGCAAGAGATGCATGCAGGCGGAGACATTTCGGGACGAGCAAAATACACTTGGGTCCGTAAGATTTCTTGCTGAACGGTTACAATGTGCTGACGCACTTTCTTCAGATCTCGAAGAACTGCTTACGCTAGACACCAAACAGCTTGCAACTGATTCTTCTCTTGCGGCTGCGTCTGCCGCATTTAGCCGCGGAGGTCAGTTTTGCTTCAAAACAATCTATGAAGAGAGTATGGCCGATCCTAAGGTTCGGAGAGCGATCGCGAGAGTCATTCATGCATGCGGTATTGGAACAAAACCTACAGATGAACCAGTGCTTGCAAAATCGGCACTTGCATCCCGCTTCATTTCCCTGGATTCTTTTTCAGGCGTTCGCCCCTTTAATTCATAGTTATCATGCAAATCGTTTCTTCCATTGGTCCGAGTTTTATTGATGATGTCTTCGATTCCGTCGAAATCGCAACTCCTGCTCGGCCTGACCTGAGTGGCGCATACTTCAGCACTCGTCTCTACAAGATTGATCTCCCATCGGCAGTGGTGGTGGCCGCCACTGAATCCTGGGATAAAATTCGCGAGTTCTTTACTCAGGTGGCGCGCGATGGTTGGGATTCAGTCAAAGCGCATTTTGATGAGTTGATGATTTTTATTAATGAGCAATTGAGAGTGTTGGGTAATTTGGCCGAAGATTACGAACAGATGATTCTAGAGAAGCTTCATGAGATGATTAGCAATGCTTCGGAGTTTCTTCTGAAGTCTGTGAGGCCTCAAGTGGAGGTGGGGAATCAAGTTTTCATCTTGAGCGCGATAAATGTGGAGACGAAGCTGCTTTTTTCTGCATCAATTGAAGCTAGTGTGACGACGATCGGCAAGTTTATTGGCAGCGGAGAGGCAACTGTCAAGGCGACTTATTCACGGGTAGCAGACGATGGAAAATAGGCATTTGAGATTCGAAGTATGTGATAAAAGCCGGTCTCAATTCCATCGACCACAAATTGAACAAAAGGCCCCGGAAAACTCATGGGTTATAGACTCCCGCAGAGCCATTCGAAAACCTTATTGACGTTGCACTTCACTTTTGAACCCGGCTTCATCGATTCATAAGGAAAAATGTTGATTCTTGAGAAGTTATTCTTGTTTAACCATGGAGTTCATCCAGTTTAGCTACTGAAGTTTTCTCTTTGGTCGGATTGTCCTCAAACTTCGTAGTGAAGTTCAAGCCAAATTGCAAAAACTGAATTAGTGGCAGACGTCTTAACGGGATGGCGCGAAATCTGTTCTATCAATAAAGTTGGGGATCGAAAGCGCTTAGACAAAGGCCAGCATTGTTTAGCCATATCGACCGATGGAACCACTTGCAGAACTCTTTCCGCCGGCCTTAACGGGACTCGGAGCGTTGATTCCGTTTCTCGTCGACAAAGAATTTCTTGGCTTACGGAATGAGGTTAGAGCCTATATCGCTGCCTTAGCCTTCTTCTGGGCATGGGCAGTTTTCTTATTGATTCGTGCTACACACTATGGCCATTTATATGAAGAAGTGTACATTTGGTCGTCACTCATCCTTGTTTTCGTCCTCGGAGTTGTTCTCCTTCAATTATCACGAATCGAAACCGGTGATTTCTACGAACCAAAAATCCATTCTGTTTCTCGTGGCATTGTGTTTTTGGCCTTCATTTCGGCGATTTGCGCCGCTGCAACCTTCTACAACGGCTCAGAGGAGCATTGCGTCGTTTCGGTTCGACTCCTCGAATTGCAAGAGGAGGACCCGAATTCTCCTTGGAGTCGTTATGAGATGATTTCGTTTGACGATCTTCGGCTTGAAATTGCAAAGTCCGAATACTCGCCCCGTTTTCCTTGGACCAAAACCGATGATCCCCATGAGAAGAGACGAGCGATAACGAAAAATACGTCCCGAAGAGAACGACAACAAGGATCAGCAAACGAAGTTTTGAATCAGGAGTGGAAGTTCTTAATTCGAAAAGACCTGTATAAGGAGGTTACGAGTGTAAACGTAAGCATTGGGAAAGAAATTTTCCAAGCTGTAAAAGAGACATTCCGGCCCACCGACAGACTTGGCTCCACCGATATGTATGAAGTCCGAATACCATTTACGAAACTAGATCGATGAGGTTCTTTTTGATGATAGCAGCACTTACCGGACTCTCGCAGCTTTTGATTGCAGAGAGCGTAGTAACTGTAGAAATTGGATATGACATTGAACGATTACGTCAAGATCTCAACATTCCCCCTTCTGCGCTCAAAGCCCTCTTCGAAAAGAACTGCTACCTAAAGAAGGAAACGGGATGGCGTGAAAAAAGATATAAGTTTGATGCGGAAAGTCAGAAGTGGATAGGTGAGCTCAATCTGAAACCACCCAACCGAATCGAAACTTTTGTCAGCCCATATAGATGTTATGCAATGTGTTATAACGGTAATCACCACATCTTTACATTGCTTCCTAGATTTCAAAACGCCATCGTGGGCTCGTCTCACTATCGAGCGATCTTGACCGATAGTCGTTCGCTCGCGCCGATGTTTTGCTACTTCTTCGACCAACCTAAAAAATACAGATTCTATGTCGGAAATAGATGGGAGGTCATCCTACAGGTTTTCCTTGAGTATCAAGGGTTGGTTGACAGTATCTTCGATCGGCTCTCAAGGATCAATGGTTTTCAATCTCCCCAAGAGAAGGAGCTGTTCTTCTCTCGAACCCTGCAAGACGCAGATGCCGTAAACTCGAGATTTATAAGTTCATTCTGTGATTCAATATTTCAAACAAACGAACGAACGAGTTTACGGCCTGAGTTTCGGTTATGGTTTGGCGGATTAAGCGAAGAACAGCAATCGGCCTTTGTAAAAGACTACCGGTCGGCTTCTCTCTGGTTTCCTACAATGATAGAGCGAGAGGCTTTTCTCGGTAAGAGTCCTGACCCTAAATCAGACTACCCCAATTTTGACATTTCCTCCGAATTTGGAAGAATTCGTGCAACTACTCTAGAAAACCTTCACGTATACCTAAGCTTCACGTCAGCGGTTACGAATCCTTCGGAAATACAGAACCTCCAATACGAGGAAACCGAATTCTCGTATGAGCCAAGGTATGAATTGGTTGGAAAGGAAACTTATGATGCACTCTCGCTTGTTGGAATCACTGGCGAAGTAAAGGACTACTTTTACACTCATTTTAAGCATAACAAAATCTCGCTTCACTCCAAGGAAGTCATCCTAGATTTCTTCGAAGAAATTAGACAAGGTTTCCGAATGAACCTGGAATCCAAGCCGGAAAGGGATCGTAATCTACGGTATTTTGCAAGGATCAACTCAATTCGCACGGGCATCATAGAAGTGAGGGATAAACATTATCACAGAACGAGTCACTTCCCGGTGAAATCTATAGATGCAGTCCGGCCATTCTTCGAGCGTCATTGAGGTCACCCTGTTATTGTACAAAGATTCCTCGGACAGAGTCCTGATTTGATCCCAGAAAGTGGACGCGCCAAGTGTTAAGTTTTTTCCGATGAGTTATTCCTGATTAATTCGTAAGCGTCAAATTCAGCCCCTGTTGAAGTTGGCATTGAATACGTCGTAGGCTTTGAACCTATGACATCTTCAACGGAATCTGGATTCGAACCGACTCACGAATTGCTCGATTGGACTCGCGAGGTCGTGTTCAGATCTCTTCCGAGCGTCGTATGGCCCTGCTTGAGGAATTTGATGGGAGTGGAATGACGGGAGCCGGGTTCGCGAGGCACTACGGGATCAAGTACACGACCTTCGCGAACTGGATTCGCATGCGGAAGAAGGAGCGCATGGTCGGGAGCACTCCAGAAAAGTTCCTCCTCGTCACGGCGGAAACCCATGCAGAGGCAGAAGGAGTCCTCATTCATCTGCCCAACGGTGCCAGCCTCTCGGTCGCGAGCATTACGCAGGCAGAGCTGGCCGGAGCTGTGATCCGCGCTCTGGGAACCGAAAGCTGAAGCGATGCTCTCCTTCCCTGGTAGCCTCAAGGTGTATCTCGCGGTGGAACCGTGTGATATGCGCAAAAGCTTCAACGGTCTCTATGCTCTGGCCGAAAACACGCTCAAGATTGATCCGAAGAGTGGATCGCTCTTTGTCTTCTGCAACAAGCGATCCACTCTTCGGATCAATCTTGAGCGTGTTTTCGGCCAGAGCATAGAGACCGTTGAAGCTTTTGCGCATATCACACGGTTCCACCGCGAGATACACCTTGAGGCTGCCAGGGAAGGAGAGCATG
>JBCCKK010000029.1:0-17525 GCA_039027395.1 Verrucomicrobiota bacterium
TGCTACGCAAAGTTGCTTACGATCAGGATACCTTCAAAACGATCACTCCTTCAGAAGACCTTGAACTGTATCCTACTCAGCAAATCGCCACACCAAGCGCCTCGTCGTGGGGTGCAAATGGTTATTGGGATGTTTGGGCAGAAGGTTCCAATTCGTGGATCTATCAACACCTCCATGTTGCCGCAGAACGCATGACGGAACTAGCCCGCCAATTTCACGATTGCTATGGGTTAACAGACCGAGCGATGAAACAAGCAGCCCGCGAGTTACTTCTTGCTCAATCCAGTGACTGGGCTTTCATCATGAAAACAGGAACCATGGTTCCCTACGCAGTCAAACGAACAAAAGATCATATTCTTCGCTTCACCAAGCTCTATGAACAAATCAAGAGCAATCAAATCGATGAACATTTCTTAGGTAATTGCGAGTGGCGAGATAATATTTTCCCAAATATTAATTGGCGCTATTACATTTAAGAAGAGAATTTCTTGTGCCCAACGGAAAGCCTGGAGACCACCCTTATTCGGATATCTTTATTCATCATTCCAAGATCTTTGGAGATGAGATCGATAGCCTCATAAGAGAACTCAATGAAACGCCTCACTTCGAAAAATATAAAAAAGAAGTTTCCAAACTCTTAGCAAAACACGAACCCGTTTTTGACCGGAAGCCAAATATACCCCAACTAAAACAACGCCTTTTCGAAATAAAAAAGGAACTTACCTCGTGAAATTTTCGAAATGGCTCCCCATTATTTTAATAACCCTTAGTTGTTCGTCTATGTGCAAAGCAAAAGAGACACACTTATTCATCCTTTCTGGCCAATCTAATATGGCTCGATTAGATCCAAACCTTTCTTTCAGTCCGACCGTAGAGAATGCATTTGGAAAAGCCAATGTCGTCATCGTTAAAGATGCCAAAGGAGGAGAACCTATACGCCGTTGGTATAAGAATTGGAAGCCAGCACAAGGGAATGCCCCTAAAGCACTAGGAGATCTATATGATCGCCTAATGAAAAAAGCGATTCCCGCGATTGAAGGTAAAAACGTTACCACCGTGACGTTCATCTGGATGCAAGGGGAACGAGATGCCAGAGAACAGCATGGGAGTGTCTACGCCGATAGTCTGAACGGACTGGTCACCCAGCTGTCCAGCGACCTAGGGCGTGATGACATCAATTTCGTGATCGGACGTCTCAGTGACTTCGATATGAGCAATAGCAAATACCCTCATTGGACAAAAGTGCGCGAAGCCCAAATGTCAGTTGCCCAAAATCGTCCCTTCTCAGCTTGGGTAAACACAGATGATTTGAACGACGGAGTCAATGAAAAGGGAGAAGTCATTAAAAACGATCTTCACTATTCCGTTGATGGATATAAAGAATTCGGCAAGCGCATTGCTGACAAAGCGATCGCCTTGATAAAGGAAAGGGCCGGGCAAGAAGGGAAGCGAGCTTCACGATTTCTGAATTCTTACTGAAAATACCTGGAATCAAACCCTTGTCATAGCTCTCCAACAGAGGTTAAAACTATGAGTATCGAATCTTTAATCAAAATCCGAAGCTGGTTTCTCGTTGCTGCGATTCTTGGCTTTATCACAATTAATCTTCCATTTCTATATTTCTCGTTAATTGAGAGAAGCGTTTATCAGGAAGCTATAGGCAACGGAATGGCTCTGGTATTTATGGGGGAAGCCTTTCTATTGATGTTCTTTTTTGCATTTTTAATTGCGAAGTTGGGTTGGAAAAAGCCCGGATGGCTCTTCTTCCTTGGAATGTCACTGCTAGGTGGCTTGGCATTTAGTATTCCACTCCAAATTTACGTAATGCTGGGGAAACGCCTCCAAAACGAAACATCGTAAGCACCCGTTTTTGCTCGGCAAAAGTGAAACTTCTATTTGTCTATAACGCAAAGAGCGGGGGACTCAATTTACTTCTCGATATTGGGCACAAAGCCCTCAGCCCCAATACCTATTCGTGCCATCTCTGCTCGATCACGCATAACATTCTTGGAGAAAAGCAGGCGTGGAAGAGCTTTAGAACCCGCAGCCAACACGAATTGGAGTTTTTGCATAAGGATGAGTTCGAAAAACACTATCGAAGCACCCACAACTATCCTGTCATCCTCAAGTTTGAGGATGACAGCACTCTATCGCCTGTTTTGACCTCTGCAGACATTAATCAATGCGATTCGGTTGATTCGTTGATTGAAGCTATTCAGATATCTTTCGGCAGCAATAATTCCCTGATGAAATAGTATTTACTCTATTCAGCAACGGATATAATGCCGGTATGACCGGAAATTCTCTCTGGCAGCGTTTGCGCGGCGGATTTCGCACGCTTATCGAGCAGATGCACCAACCTGTCGATATTGCCTCCCTCGTCATATTTCGTATTGGATTCGGGTATATGATGCTTTGGGAAGTCTGGCGTTACTTCCGTAATGGCTGGATCGACAAGTACTGGATTTATCCTAAATACAACTTCACATATCTCGGCTTTGATTGGGTCAAACCGTGGCCCGAAGAAATCATTTACTACCACTTCGCCTTCATGGGCGTGCTCGCCATTTTCATCATAGTTGGATTCCTCTATCGGATTAGCACGATCATCTTTGCGTTTTCATTCACCTACTTTTTCTTGCTCGAACAGACTCGGTACCTAAACCACTTTTATCTCACCATCTTGATCGCCTTCCTGATGGTTTTGATTCCAGCTCATCGATGTCTTTCCGTGGACAATCGCTTGGGATTAAGTAAGCCTTCCAACACAGCTCCAGCCTGGGCAGTTTGGATCTTGCAAATCCAAATGGCCATCGTCTATTTCTACGGGGGTATCGCAAAAATCAACGTGGATTGGATATTACGAGGCGAGCCGATACGAATGTGGCTGCGAGACAAAACCGATTTCCCAATTATTGGAGGACTGTTCTCCCAAGAGCCATTTATTTGGTCCATTGTCTACGGTGGCGTTTTATTCGATCTACTTATCGCACCCTTCCTATTTTGGAAACGCACTCGATTGTTAGCGTTTATTGCGGCTGTGGGATTTCACCTAACCAATGCTATTATCTGGAAAATCGGAATTTTCCCTTGGTTCGCTATCGTAGCCACGACCATATTTTTTGCCCCTAATTGGCCTCGCACATTCTTCAAAATCCCGACCTACAAAACGGATCCATCGGACACCTCTGAACCGATCTGGCCAATGAAGCCCAAAATGGCAGCACTCAATATCTTACTCATTGTCTTCACGATTTCGCAGCTCGTTATTCCATTCCGCCACCACCTCTACCCCGGGCCTGTTTACTGGACTGAAGAAGGACATCAGTTTTCATGGAGGATGAAATTGCGCTCCCGGCGGGGCATGACTACTTTTTTTGTTACCGACAACAAAACAGGTGAGTTGATCCGAATTCATCCTGAGGCGTATCTTACCCAAGGACAGTATGAGACACTCCAAACAAAGCCCGACATCATTCTCCAATTTGTAGAAATCCTAAAAAAGGAGCAGGCGAAAAAGGGCCGCGATGACATTATGATCCGCGCCGTATCGACTGTTTCCATTAACGGGCGCCCTCGCCAGATCCTTTTCGACCCCGAATTAGATCTCACTACGGTAAAACGCTCATTTTTGCATGTCCCATGGTTTGCTCCCTTTGATAATAAACTGGAATAAAATCCTCTTAATCGTATATCCATCTCATGAAAAAAGTTCCCGTAAGCCCCTATCAAAAACTCGCTGATCTCTATTACGTTCCCAGAATGCTTAATAAAATACGTCTTCACGACGAAGAGCTTCTTCGCGAAGATCTTTGCAACAATCTGGGAGAGGGGTTTGATGCCTTTTGCTGCCATTATCTCGGAGTTGCCTATGGCGATGTTAAACAGCAGGTCGCTCAGGGTCTAAGTGACGACGAAATTCTCGATTGGTGCCTCAAGACGGGCTTAAAACGAGAACTCAACGAATTGGATACAAAAATCTGGAATCTTTTTATTTCCAAAGTGGGATGGAACGATCACGTTTCTGAAATTCTTGAATGTCGCAAAAAGGAAAGTGGTTTCGAAGACCGAGATGACATCATAACCATGTTTCAATACCTCGACGCCGACGAAGGCCGCTAACAGTTTCTAAGAATGCCGAGAACCGAGCAAGCGCTAGAGGAATACCTGCACACACATATTCCTCTAAGCCGAGCCATGCAGGCCTCGGTCAAGCAAGCTACCTCAAAACAGGTCGTTCTGTTTGCACCCATCGCACCCAATATTAACCACCGAGAAACCGTTTTTGGAGGAAGCGCATCTGCACTAGCAATCCTTGCAGCTTGGGGGTTGATTCATATCCGAATGAAAAGCCTCCCTGAAT
This sequence comes from Verrucomicrobiota bacterium, assembly GCA_039027395.1. Lineage (GTDB taxonomy): Bacteria > Verrucomicrobiota > Verrucomicrobiia > Methylacidiphilales > JBCBYL01 > JBCCKK01. The sequence continues at coordinate 4,364 of JBCCKK010000029.1, forward strand.
ATAAGGCTCAAATTGTCATCCAGAGAAATTCGATTGAGTACAAACGCCCTATCCTAAAAGACTTTGAGGCGATATGCTCCGCCCCTTCTATAAGCGTGTGGAGCTTCTTTACTAGATGCCTACAAAAACGGGGTATAGGTCGTCTAGTCCTGAGTAGTGAGTTAACCTGTGAGGGCCAAAAAGTCGGAAGTTTTGAAGGTTCGTTTGTTGTAACCGATTTAGATCGCTGACAAAAAACTCAAGCACCCTTCTTAGAACGAAAATGAAATTGCTCAGGAACCGGATCGTACCCACTTCCCCCCCAAGGGTGACAACTCAGAATTCGTTTTACTCCTAAATATAATCCACGCAAGAGCCCATGCTTTTCAAGTGCCTGAATCATATAAGACGAGCATGTTGGCTCATAACGACAAGTTCGACCCGTTCCGGTAAGCATGACCTTAAACGGATAGGAAGTGACCTTGTAGATCTTAATCAGAAATATAATAAATCGGATCATTTAAGGTGAATTTTTAAGACCCCGAAAAGATTACTATATTGGTCAGTCCAAAGAACCGCATCAGGGAAGCCTCCAGGACCTTCAACAATTCGCTGAGGGCTCTCGAAGTTTGGCATCTGAGCTTCGTTTCGTGTAAACACAGCGTAATGAGCCTCATTTCCAAACGGCGGTTTAGGTCGACATTTAACTAACCGGAGAGCCCACCCATTGGATTCAGCAAGGCCTACCATAAGTTTGCTCAACTGGAGGTGTCGATTAGAGATGTTATAGACGAGATACCCCAAAGGCTTCAGCTTTTCAGTATACTCGACATAGGCTTCCTCCGTCAGCAAATGGACCGGAACACTATCTCCAGTAAATGCGTCTATCATGAGAATATCCAGTGACGATGGAGAAACCGCCTCCAAAAGTTTTCTTCCATCACCAATTCCCAGCTCAATTTTCCCTTTGGCTTTTTCCATGAAGGTAAAATGCTCCTTCGCCATATCACCAACCAAAGGATTGATTTCGAAGAAGGTCATTACATCACTGGGTTGATTGTAAACGGCTACAGTCCCTGCCCCTAGTCCCATAACTGCAATATGCCTACCATTTCCCTCCGGAACGGCATCGAATACAACTGGAAGTACCGTCCCTGTATGGAAGTAGGCTGTTGCTGTCATTGGATCTCCAGGGGGACGCACTTGAACCCCGTGGGAAATTCGACCGCTTACCATCTGAACCGTTTTTTCATCCTGCTGGACCCGCAGCGAGCCGTAAAAGTTTCGCTGCCGAAGAACGACCTCACTATCACCCGCAACAAACCAAAGAACATTCAAGGCTAAGCAAAAAGCAAAGGCCATCACCGCACCCATGCGCAACAAAAGAGGACTCCGATTCTGAGGCAAAAGTCCATCCGAGCGAATCACAACACACCACAAGGCAATGACTCCAACAACAATCAACAAAATCGGGAACTCAAAATAGTCTGCAAAGATGCTAGGGGCAATCAGTGCAGAAAAAATTCCTCCAGCCGCCCCGCCAACCGAAAGGGCAAAATAAAACCGGGTCAGGCCAGACGCATGCGGGCGGATTAGAACGAGGCGACCATGGCAAAACCAACATATCAAAAACATCGTTCCCAAAGTCACCGGCAACACCCAAATAACAGCCCCCTTACCCCATCCGAAATACGGAAGAGACTGAACGAAACAGGCCAACAAACACAAAAGGGGAACCCATTTAGGAAACACAATGGGGCGAGGAGCAAAAACCAAGACAAAGGTTAACAAATAGAGCCCAAGCGGCAAAACCCACAACAAAGGGACTGGGGCTACGTCGATCGTGATATGGGTTGTAAATGACAATAAGGCCACAGAGGCGAGAAACGGATAAACAAACCAGGCCAATTTCCAACCCTCGCTTTCTTGTTCCTCCTTCTTCGAAGGTATAGCTTCCTCACTGTCTAAGTCTTTACGTGACACTCGCACATAAGGCAGCGCGCTGACCGCAACCACTAACACCCCCATAACGCCTAGAGAAACTCTCCATAACGACATATGCGTAGCCAGCTCCATCGTTGGCTCGAAAACGATCGGATACAGCAACAAAGACATGACGGAAGCGACATTTGAAACACCATAAAGCCAATACGGCTCACGTCCTTCAGCGCGGAAATAAATAACCTGAATCAATGGAGTGGTTACACTGTTCAGAAGAAAAGGAATACCTACCGAAACCGCCAATGCACTCAACACACTAATTGTCGGATGAGCCCCAGGCTCGATATCTACTAATGAATTTAATTGGCAGCCAACGAGAGCAAGCACTAAAAAGACTGAATAAAAAGCCACCAACCTCCAACCGCGAAGGGATCGCATCACGTGGGCAATCCCATAACCGATAACGAGTGCACTTTGAAAGAAAAGCATGACTCCCGTCCAAACCGCAGCCGAACCTCCAAAGGCAGGCAGAATGGCTTTAGCTACCATGGGCTGAACCAAGAACATCAAGAACGAATTCAAAAAGCAGGCAGTAGCCAGCCAAATCGAAAAAATACGCGCGTTTTGCATGACTCGAAGTTTTTTGTTTAAAAACTGTATCAGGAAATCGGACGAATCTCGTAAGAGTCCTTGGCATCTTTCACTTGCCACCCTCGCTCAGCCAAGGCATCCCTCAATTCGTCTGATTTTCCCCAATCCTTGCTCAGCTTGGCTTCCCATCGTTGCTTTGCCAACCCCTGAATTTCTTCAGGAATTTCCGCAACCTCGGCTTTCTCTGGCAAAATAATTCCAAGCGAATGAATCACCCAACTCAACCCGATCTGGTAAGCGCGCGCGCTCTCTGGACTTTGCTCTTTGCCGAGTTCAGCTTCTGCTTTTCGCATGCCCACGAAGACCTTTCCTAGGCATTCGGCGGTGTTCAGATCATCAAGCAAAGCATTCCAAGCAGGCTCGAACACCCCAAGATCAGGCGAATCCATCTTGCATAGCTCCTCGTAAGCAGGCAATGGTTTGCCTGAAAGCGACTCTAACCGCTCAGAAAAAGAGCTCAACTTCCCAAGTGCTTGCCTTGCACTGTGTAACGTATCAAAGGTAAAGTTAAGTTGCTTGCGATAATGCCCAGACGCCAATACATACCGAACCTCTCCTGCGGAAAACCCTTTTTGGATCAAATCTTCAATCGTATAGAGATTACCAAGGCTTTTGCTCATTTTGCCTCCATCCACCATCAGGTGAGCCACATGAAGCCAATGCCGCACGAAAGGCTTCCCAGTAGCCCCCTCGCTTTGGGCAATTTCGTTTTCATGGTGAGGGAAAATAAGATCCACACCACCGGAGTGCATATCAAAGCTGTCCCCAAGATACTTCTGACTCATCGCACTACATTCCAAATGCCACCCAGGGCGTCCACGCCCCCAAGGGGAATCCCACCCATTCTCTCCATCTTCCTCTTTCCAAGCTTTCCAAAGAACGAAATCGGCTATCGATTCCTTGTCGTACTCATCCGAAGCATTTGCAGACTTAGAAGCTCCTAGTTTAAGCTCTCTTTGGTCGATTCGACTTAACTTTCCGTATCCTTCAAAGGCTGAGATTCGAAAATAAACCGATTTATCCTCTGCTTGATAGGCTAGTCCCTTGGCCTCCAATTCTTTGATCATCTGAATTTGCTCGGGGAGATGTGCCACAGCAGATGGTGCTTCATGTGGCATCAATAGACCTAAAGCATCACTATCTTCTTCAAATTTGGTTCTCCACTGTTGAGTAAACTCTTCTAAAGACCTTCCTTCAGCCTGAGACTGACGAATCGTTTTATCATCTACGTCCGTAATATTCCGCACATGCTTAACCGAAATTCCAGAAAGCTCGGTAACCCGTCTAAAGATATCTTGGATAATAAAGGTCCTAAAATTGCCAATATGAGCAGGACCATACACCGTGGGACCACAGCAATAGATTCCTAACTGCTTACCGTTGGCAGCAAAAACCTCTTCTTTCTCTCCACTTAACGTATTTGCTAATAAAAAACTCATAACAGTCTTAGAGCGCTCGATGGATCTAGACGAACTCGAGGATCCCATCCGTAAGCCTACGATAGTAGCAAGTGCGCCGGGACTTCCCATCGCAATCCTTCGTGTGGCAGACCCCTCCCTTTTCGGGGATCACAAGATACAGAAGAGAATTTTGTTCACAATTAGTCCGAATCTCCTGCATTTTTAAAATGTCACCTGATGTCTTACCCTTAATCCACAGCTCATTGCGTGAAGAACTCCAGAAAGTAGCGATACCCGTCTCCAACGTGTGCTTAAATGCCTGCTCGTTTGTGTAGGCCAAAACTAAGACATCCTTCGTCTCTGCATGCTGCACAACAACCGGCAGCATATCGTGTCCAGTTCCCGCCACTTGAGACAGCTTAGTAAAATCTAGTTCTAATTGTGAACCCTCTTCTAACGCATTCATGATAAGAGACTTCGAAAGTAGAGCATGCCTGCTGGATATCAATTCATATTAGCTGAGCCTTGTGCCCGCCTAGAAAGGCCTTCAATCGAACATAAATCAACGAACACAGATAAATAGCACCAGAAGTCAAAATAATCACGCCCGCTGGAAAGCTCCAACCCGGTAGCTAATCCAAAGCCCCCAAAAACACGCAGCACACACAAATGCCTCCGGCGAGCAGCATAATCCACCAAATTCTTTTAAGAAATAGGCCTGCCGTAGCTGCAGGAATGACAAACAGAACAATTACCAGCATAACACCGAGTATTTGGACCATCAAAATAATTGCCAAACTCGTCAGGAATAGCAGCAAGAACTTCATAAAGAATACCGGCACCCCCGAAATGCAAGCATATCGTTCGTCAAAGCAAACCGCCAAAGGCAAATTGTGAAATAAACGCAAAAGGTCTTGAATACGAATCAAAAGAATATTGCCGAACAAATAGCTCATCGGATCCACGTATTGGGGAGTCTTTGCAAAAAAGATAACCCCCATCTCTGATACCCAAGAAATTCTGGAGCAGCCAATTCTGCGCGTAGTTTAACTAATGCACCCGATTCAATAGACGTCACCTGATGTAATTTATGTGGCACGGGTAATCGTTTCCAGGTCGTTTCACCGTCTTCAGACCTTATAAGGAGCTCTAGAGATTCCAGAGGAATCTCAATGTGCTCACTCTGACAGTGCGCTACCGCTGCAAGATACAGCACTAGAGAAAAACCAAGCCATGTGATCCAGCGCATATGCTACATCATGCCACAGCACGCTCCTAGAAATCCAAAAAATAGTAGCGATCGGCCAGGCTTTGAAATCGATCTTGCAATGAATCTGAGATCATCCGTGTTGACACTGATGCTTGCGGCAAAGCAGAAAATTACGCACATGCCCGCAAATCAGAAACAATCCACCAAGTGAGTTAATAATCGAAACAGGATCTGTCAATGAGCGCCCTGGCTCTTGAACACAATGTGGACACACTGTCCCATCCGCCTGCAGGAAGGAAACCTCCGTCAAGAATGACCCGTGAATAGCAACGCATGATAAGGTAATAATACCTAACAAACCCAAGATTATCACCCATCTATCCTTATGCTTCTTACAGCCTAGAAACACTGCTAAGGTCGTCGTCGGCACAACAAAAAGCAGCATCCACAGGTGGAAATCCTGATGCACCCAGAATGTCGTTGTAATAATGGGCAGAAAGACAATGAGAATCGGTGTAATGAGGCAATGAATCGCACAGAGTAACGACATCCCTACAGCGACTGAATCAAGCCAGCTTTGGGACTGTGATGGTACCTTCGTTAATGCGCTCATTTGAAAAGTTGAAAAACTAAATGAAAGATCGCCTGATACAATCAGAAACAACCAGATAGTGCTTACCTGAATAAAAGGAGAACCCTTATTCCTCGACAGGAAGCGCCTCCCACTCTGGAAAAGGATCCGGCATGAAAAACCATGCCTCTGCTCGCTTTTGCATTTCTTGATCGGTTAACAAAGCCGGCACGCGAATATAGCAATGTATGCTCCATGCGCGTCGCCAACCAGATAAACCCTTTGGCACGAATAACGCCTGGTAACTTGCTACGTGTCGCTTTATCAAAACGCTCCGGATGAAACGGTCTACGTGATCTAAAAACAAAGTGGCTGATCCCATACTCTTCGGTTTCCAGCACATGCTCTCCAGTGAGTTCCTTGAGTCACATCGGTGACTGTGCCGCTTTCTCAAAATCGAACTTACCAGTAGCTAGAATACTCTTTAATGGCTCCTGTGCATCTTGGCTCTTAATCACTTCCGCATTCTGGTTTAATGCTCGGATATGACCCATTACTTTTTCGAGTTCCTGGTCGGTGACTAAATCCGTTGTATTCACGATGATGACATCTGCAAATTCAACCTGATCGGTGAGCAGATAACTTGTTCTTAGAACATCTCGTTTCATGGAAATCGATGACATGGGATTTACTTAATGTATCATTAGTTTGTCTTCACACGAATGACAATTCAGAGTCATTTTAAAGCAAGATAGTTTAGAGTATGCGCATATGGGATTATCACTACATTAACCTTCCATGCAGATTAGAAATTTATTCCATAAAAACACAGCACTAATAACTTTTAATGTCATAAAATCTTTGGTTGCACACCGAGAAATCTAAATTATGTTGCGGCTGTTATGATCGCAGCAACGTTAGTTTTGCTCGTTTTGGTTGGAATTACGGGCTCTGCTCTTATCGCATTCTGGTGGGCAGCAGATACGGGCCAATTTAAAAATCCCGAAGACGCCTCAAAAAGCATTTTTGATCGAGATGAATCCATCGGAAAACCGACCGATCACTTTCCTGGGAGATCATCGTGAGGCAGAATATTAGCCAACCCCTAGATCAAAATGATCTTCAAAAAATAAGTTCCAGTAAAGCTCATGAAGACCAACTTCAACGCCAGCTTATTGACACACGATGTCGAAATATTGTCACTGCCTTCTTTTCGGCCTCTTTAGTTTGGCTACTTTCCGGTTCTGCTTTAGCAATAGCAGCTTCGATTAAGCTACATAGTCCTGATTTCCTAACTCAATCGGATTGGCTGACCTTTGGAAGGGTTCGGCCGGCTCACCTTAACACGATGGCATACGGATGGGTGTCAGGAGCTAGTATTGGAGTCGGTCTTTGGATCATGTCCCGACTTACACGAGTGCCGCTTTCAAAATCCCCCTGGCTGTGGGCCGCATTTTTCCTTTGGAATATTGGAATTACAGTCGGAACGATTGGAATTCTTCGGGGAGACAGCACTTCTATCGAATGGCTTGAATTCCCCGGTTACACAGCACCCTTTTTGCTTGGCGCTTTTGCAATAGCAATGTTTGAGATCATCCGAATGATGAACAAACGGCCACCCGGTCATGTTTACATTTCGCAGTGGTATATTTTGGCCGCTTTCTGTTGGTTTCCATGGCTCTATGCAACTGCAGTCATCCTGCTCGTCTGGTTTCCCGTTCAGGCACCTGCTATGCCACCGATTAATTGGTGGTTTGCCCACAATGCTCTCGGTCTCTGGTTTACCCCCGTTTCCCTTGCGGCTGCCTACTATCTCATTCCAAAGGTTGTCGGAAAGCCCATTCACAGCTACTACCTTTCAATGATCGGTTTTTGGTCATTGGGGTTCTTTTATGCTTGGAATGGAATGCACCATCTTATTGGAGGCCCTTTCCCCGCCTGGCTAATTAGCGCAAGTATTGCCGCCAGCATAATGATGCTGGTCCCCGTAATTACCGTCGCGATCAATCATCACATGACGATGAAAGGTAGCTTTCACTACCTAAAATCGAGTCCGACACTCCGTTTTGTTGTATTTGCTGCCGTAAGCTACACCCTCGTTAGTGTGCAAGGGTCATCCGCGGCGATTCGTCCCCTCAACCAGATTACTCATTTCACTCACTACACAATCGGGCACGCACATCTTGGAATGTATGCATTTGTTACAATGATGCTATTCGGAGCCATGTATTACATCATGCCAAGGCTTTGGAATCGAGAGTGGCCATCAGCCTTTCTAATTCGGTCTCATTTTTGGCTCTGTGCCCTTGGTGTAGCCTTAATGACCTTTGCTCTTTCGATTGGTGGATGGATTCAAGGCTGGGAATTAAACAAAGCGGAGAAAGGTTTTATGGAGATTCTTGAAATTACACTTCCTTACCTGCAAGCCCGCAGTCTTTCCGGGGGAATTTTAACACTCGCTCACCTCATGTTTACATTATCGTTCCTGCTCCTTATCTTTGGCTGGAGCCCAAGAGGAGGCACCCCAACTCTATTAGAAGCCAACACCCCATTTAGACGCACTCAGTGAACGATAAGCAACGCTACATCTCTGTGTGGATTGGGTTTCTTACCACCTTTGCCACTGCATGGTTTGGCTTGGTTATTTTGCCAATCTTTAACCTAGGACAATTCACAGATGAGGTGCAACACGCTAAAATCCCCAAGGAAAAGGCAACATTGATCGATTTAGGAAGAGACTCTTATGTTTCCAACGGTTGCATCTATTGTCATAGTCAACAGGTTCGTCCGTCATATGCCGGATCCGATATGAAATATTTCTGGGGAGACCGACGGACAATGCCAACAGATTATATTAATGATAAAGTGGCCCTTTTGGGAACCATGCGAACAGGTCCTGACTTAAGTAATATCGGCGTTCGGCAACCAAGCATCGATTGGCACCTCACACACCTATACAATCCTCAGATCACATCCCAAGGGTCGGTCATGCCACCTTATGATTTTCTGTTCAGAAAACAAAAGATCGTTGGAGTTAGTTCCCCCAATGCTCTCAAGTTAAGCGGAGAGTATTCTCCACCTGAGGGGTATGAGGTGGTTCCTAAACGGGAAGCGCTCGCTCTCGTTCAATACCTACTTTCTCTGCAAAAAAGCAAAAATCCCTTACCCGACCCGCAATCAAACGGACCTAGCTGATTCTTCCATGAAACCAAGATCACCTTCTCCTCAAAAAACTCCTCTCCCACACGAGGAAAAAATCAATGTCCGAGAAGTCCACCAGGCGATCGTTCGAGAGCTTCCAGAACCAAAAGAGCTTTATAAAAATATTCCGTGGTATCTGCGCCATTTCTACGCGATTCTCATTATTTGGCTCGTAATCTATCTCATTTCTCTCGCCGGCAGGTATGACTGGTCCTCATTTGATACGCCAATGGATTCATTAGAGGCTCCCAAAGATATTCAATAACGATGGGGGCTTGTTGCTCAACTCAGGCGCATTTTGAGACCAAAGGAGCGATCGATAATGGTCAACCGACCTCCTCCATTATTTGGCTAAAAATCGGTTTGGCTCTGGCAGTGTCAGGCTTGACGATGAGTTACAGCTTGGGTGTCAATCTTTCTCCGCCTTCCGGGTATTCCCGCTGGGTGATTCACGGAATATTAGCCGCCTCAGTAGCATTTGTTTTTCTACTACTCGCCCCACCCATACTTCGTCAGGCACGAGTTCGACTTAAGTCCGGATTTCTCGGAATCGAACTACTCTTTCTCGCTGGAATCTTCGGAGCTTTCTTTGCCTCGCTACACTCGACCCTCACGCAAACAGGAGAAATCTACTATGAAGTTGTCGCCATTTTGTTGACGATTTACTCGGTAGGCCAAGCCATTGGTCAAATCCAAAAAAAGAACGCGTTTCAGGCACTAGACCAATTAAAAACAAACTTTAGCAACGGTCGCTTGCTATCTGGTGAAACAGTTTCCGTTGACAGAATCAACCAAGGGACGGTAATTCATGTGCTGCCAGGTGAAAACATTCCTGTTGATGGAAAAATCAAAAATGGAACCGCCTTTATTGATGAAACTTCAATGACAGGTGAACCGTTCGCAAAGATCAAACAGCCTGGCGATCTTGTTTTAGCTGGAAGCCGTAACTTAGATGGAAACCTTCATATCAAATCGAGCACTGAAGGCTGTTCGAGACATCTTGATGCTCTTGTAAAGACACTTGAGCAAGCTCGTTTGAGTCGATCAAATTTTCAAAGGGAGGCTGACCGCATCGCTCAATACTTTTTGCCTTTTGTGACACTCTGCTCAGTCTCTACCTTTTTCATATGGTGGTGGATTGCTACATGGCAAGAAGCCTTATTCAACGCACTTGCAGTACTCATTGTCTCCTGTCCCTGTGCCCTTGGGCTAGCCACACCGATTGCAATATGGAGCTGTCTCAACCGCTTAAACTCTTTCGGACTTGTAGCTCAAACGAGTGAATTCATTGAACGGCTAGCAAAGGTCGATACTTTGATTCTCGACAAGACAGGAACTCTTAGTGAATTAGCTCCCACTTTAGAAGAATTTTCCTGTATCAACCCTAATCGATCCGAGACGCTGAAGGCTAAGATTTCGGCGGCCCAAAGAGAAACTCGGCATCCTCTCGCAGACTTATTTGCTCAATGGGAGCCCTCCCAAGATCGGCCATCGGTCAAACTTATTCCTGCGCAAGGAATCGAAGCTCACTTTCCGGATGGAAGTGTTCTCAAAATTGGCAACCAGAGACTTCTTGCAACCGAGCATTACGCACAACTCAAGAAGCAAGTAACGACGCATAGAGAAACTCAAAACGCACAGAGTGTGTATGTCATCGAAAACGGAGAACTGGCGGCCATTGCTTACTACAAGGAAACCTTGCGCCAAGGAGCTACTAAACTCATCAGACGCTTTAAAAATGCAGGCTTCCCCATCTACGTTCTCACTGGAGATTCCAAAGAACGTCTCAAAAGACTTAATCTCGAAGGCGTTACCGTTAAGGCGGAAATGAAGCCTATGGAAAAGAAGGATTTCATTACCTCTCTTCAGAGCCGTGGAAAAAGAGTTCTTTATGTAGGAGACGGCGTTAACGATGGTCCTGCATTTACGGAAGCGTTTGCTGGGATCGCTATGAAGGAAGGAAGTGGTATTATTCACGATACTGCCCACGCAGTGCTTAAAGAGGAGTCGTTCCGAGCTCTCATTCCTTGCCTTAATATCTGCCGTTCCACCGTAGCCACATTAAAACAGAATTTGTGGTTTGCCGGGCTGTATAATTTGATTGGAATTGGGCTGGCCATGAGCGGCTTTCTTAATCCGGTTTATGCTGCTCTTCTTATGCTGGCCGCAAGTGCTACTGTTTCATATCGGGCATTAAGTCTTGCAAAAGCCCCATTTCGAAATCAAATCGCCACCCCCATCAAAACGAACGAATCGATTCCAAAGAATCTTGGTTGGCCTGGAAGACAAAACTTACTCATGGGAGCCAGCTGTCTAATTCAAGCTCCATTAATTGCCTATGCTGGTGACTTCTCTGTGGCCGGTTGGCTTACGTGTCTGGTCTTATTTGCATATCCTAGCATCGCCATCGTTCGCAACCACAATAGATGGACACAAAACACTCATATTCTGCTTATGGCTTTGCTATGGGGAAACATAGGAATGCTTCTGGGTTGGATCGCTCAAACAGGATTTCAACCGATCGTTCATGAGGGCATCTGCTTATGTGGATGCCCGGATTCCCCATTCGGATTAGGCCTTATCGGATTTCCAACTACAATGCATCTCGGAATGATATTGGGAGGCATGTTCGGGACTCTAATTGCGTTGAGCCGTAGCCAGAACAGCATATTCGAAAAATTCGAATCTTCACGTAAGCAGGCAGGATGCCTTTTTTGGATGTGTTTGAGTATGTGGTCCGCCAGCCTTGGGTGGTCACTCATTCCAATTTTTCAAAACGCACATGGACAATTTGTGTTAACTCTAGTTGTAATGTTCAGCAGTATGACCATTCCCATGCTAATCTGTTTGCTACGAGAACTGGATTCCCGGACTGGCCGATCTAGCCGACTTAAAATCCGCAAAATCTCCCAAAATGTCTTTCCTATGTAATGAAGTTTCCGGGCCTCAACATTTCGAGATTTGATCAGACTAGTAACTCTGAACATGTCTACTTCTATCATAGCCTATCGTGTTTCAGACAATTGTAGTCGGTGGGTGCTCTCCGTTTCTGTCCATGTGAAGACGAATAACAGCTTCAATCTATTGGGTCTTTCCACTCCTAGAACGGTAAGTTACTCAAAACAACCTAGCTAAATTCTCGCACCTCAACTACTAAGATAGCATATTAAAAATAAGTTGAATGGGAACGCCAACTTTGAATCTCCAGATCTACCAACACGTTTCATATGAAGGTCCTTGCGCTATCGCAGAGTGGGCGAATTCTGCAAACCACATATTGCATTCCTATCTTTGGCCAAATACTGGTGGCTCACTTCTTAACGCTCCTGATGCACTTATAATTATGGGAGGTCCCATGAATATTAATGAACATGATACTTATCCCTGGTTGATTGAAGAAAAGCTCAAGATTCGGGAGTTCATAAAATCGGGAAAGCCGGTTTTGGGCATTTGTTTGGGGGCTCAATTAATCGCAGATGCATTCGATCAACCTATTTTTCCAGCAGGCGAAAAGGAACTCGGCTGGAGTCCACTTACAACAACAGTAGAAGCCCAAGATCACCCCCTCCTACGGCATTTTCCGCAATCTCTCCATGTGTTCCATTGGCATGAAGATACGTTCAAGTTACCTCCAGAATCCACCCTATTGGGCTCGACAGAAGCCTGTAACAATCAAGGATTCGCTATAGGCTCTGTTGTTGGCCTTCAATTCCATATCGAACTTAGTAGAAGCGACCTATACCGGCTCGTCAATGACCAGAAGCTTCCCGAATGGGAAGGGCGTTATGTCTCCACGCAAGCCGAGATTCTGAATCAAGCCTCCGCATATGAAAACAAAATTAGATCCGTTCTCTTTAATTTACTGGACCACTGGATCAAATTTGATAACTAGACCACTAGTGAATACGCGATCATTGTGCTACGATAAATGTTACTTCGAGAAGTAACCACCATCTTTGATTTCCCCTTAACTCAAACTAAAGAAACCGAATATGAAATCCATCAAATCTACCCTCCTCCTTATCTGCGTTTTAACCCCATTGCTTATTAACCCGCAATGGAGTCAAGCCCACTGCCAAGTACCTTGCGGCATCTATGACGACCATGCACGAGTTCAATCAATGCTTGAAGATGCAGACACCGTTGCCAAGGCCGCAAGTCTGCTTAGTGAGCTTGCCGGAAAATCGGACCCTCAGTCTCTCAATCAAA
>JBCCKK010000030.1:0-17424 GCA_039027395.1 Verrucomicrobiota bacterium
AAATCTTGACGTGTCCCGCGTGTTTCCGCACATTGCGATATAGTCTTTTTGACACAAAATACTGTAATAAGTAGTAGCAACTTTAATATTTTCAGTAGGCAAGAGGTTTAAATCCGATTCGATGAGCGCACGTGGTAAACAGAATGTACCATTCTGCTTAAGGCAGTTTGGCAAAACAGCTTTATGCTGGGTGATCCTTGGATCTCTCGCGTTGAGCACTGTATTAGCGCAACCTTCCGAAGAGGAAAAAACACTTGTTCGCCCCCCTTCTGCAAGTGAGGCAAATCAAGAAGCACTCGGACCTGTTGTTAAAGATATCGAGATCGAATTTGCCGGAGCAAAGACCGTAGACCGTAGTCTTATTCTTTCCAATATGCGGACCACTATTGGTCAACCCTACTCACTCGCCGCCGTTCAAGAAGACGTTAGAAACCTTTACTCCACCGGTCTTTTCGTCAATCTCCGAATTTACGACGAGCCTCTTGCCGATGGAGTCAAGGTTGTCGTTATTGTTCAACCTAAACCACTGATCAAACAAGTCGTCGTCAGTGGAGCCGGACGGATTAAAGAGAAGACCATTCGGAAGAAAATCAAGAGCCGAGCCGGAGATCCTCTCAGTGAACAACAAGTCGCCGATGATGCTCGTGAGGTTAAAGACTATCTTTATAACAAAGGCTTTTTTGAATCTCAGGTGGAATATAAGATCGACGTGAACGAGCAGGTAGGTCGCGCTGTTGTTACGTTTACCGTTCGAGAAGGAGCTCGTGCCTATGTCCGCAACGTCACTTTTGAGGGAAATAATTCTTTCGAGGATAAAACACTCCGTGATGGATTTAAGACTCGCAAGAAAAACCTCCTCTCGTTCCTAAACAAATCTGGTATTTTCAAACAAGAAGATTTCGATGCCGACCTTAAGAAACTCCGCGACTTTTATCACAGCAATGGTTACATCGATTTTGCTGTAAAGGATATTGCCTACGAATATCCCGAGGAAGACATCATTGATATCAACATCATTGTCTTTGAAGGAATCCAATACACGATTGGCAAGATAAGCGTCAGCGGAAATACCCTCTACACGCGAGATCAAGTTATGGACAGTCTGCTAATGACTGAAAATGGCATCTTTTCACCTCAAGGCCTCCAAGCAGATGTTGAAGCCATCAAGGATCTTTACGGGGAAAATGGATACATCGACACAAATGTTAATCCGGTCCGCCAGCCAAATATCGAAAGTGGTAAGATGGACATCCTCTACAACGTTGAGGAGGGTCCTCAGTCCTACGTCGAAAAAATCATTATCCAGGGAAACAATATCACCAAGGACAAGGTTCTTCGTCGCGAATTAGCTGTTGCTCCGGGTGATATTTACGACTCAGTTCGTGTCGATGCTAGTAAAACTCGCTTAGAAAACCTGGGCTACTTCTCGAAAGTCGATGCAAGCCCTCAGGAGACATCCGTCCCCAACCGCAAAGACCTAGTCATTACTGTAGAAGAACAAAGGACAGGATCGGTAACCTTCGGCGCAGGTTTCAGTACGGTTGACAGTATTTTGGGATTTGCTGAGGTCACTCAAGGTAATTTTGATTACGCTAAATGGCCAAACTTCACGGGAGCCGGTCAAAAATTCCGAGCTCGCCTCCAATATGGTCTCCGCCGCCGCGACTTCATCGTGAGTTGGACCGAGCCTTGGTTCCTAGACCGTCAGTTAGCTTTTGGTTTCGACCTGTTCTACAATGAAGCAAACTTCTTAAGCGATGAATATGATCAGCGGCGCTACGGAGCCGCAGTCCGAGTTGGTAAAGCGCTCAACCAATTCTGGCGTGTGGGTCTCCGCTACCAACTTGAGGAAATTTCCATCTTTGACGTAGACAGTGATGCTCCTGCCCCGATCCGAGCTGAAGAAGGGACACGGAGTAAGAGCTCCGTTCAAGCAACCCTCACCTACGATAACCGAGACAGCTTATTTCTCACGCGTAATGGAGAGAAACTCGAGTTTACCGCAGAAGCCGCAGGCGGCCCGCTGCTCGCAGACACCGACATCTGGAAACTTCAGGTTGAAGCCCAAAAATGGTGGGAACTGCCTTGGGATCTAATTTTTAGTATTAAGGGCGTCACGGCAGTAGCTGGAAGTTATGGAGACTCCGATAACGTCCCTCTATTCGATCGCTACTTCGTTGGGGGGTCCCGCACCGTTCGTGGTTTCGATTTTCGTGATATCGGCCCTCAAGTCGAAGGAGAAGCTTTGGGTGGAAACACGATGGCCTATACCAATGCAGAGCTCACATTCCCGATTATGGACCGAATTCGAGGTGCTGTATTCGTCGATGCAGGATTTAATAATCGTGGCACCTTCCACTATGGACTTGGGGATATCAATGTTGGAACTGGTGTTGGCTTGCGGATGAATCTACCTATTGGACCACTTCGTTTCGACTTGGGGTTCCCAGTCGTGGTGGATGAAAACAATAGTGTCGGAAGTCCCGAATTCCACTTTGACGTGGGATATCAATTTTAATATTGTCCAACTCCATTAATCCGTTACACAGGAACCTTAACTTATGAGACACATTCTTATTATTTCACTGTTGGCATTCGCCGTAACCCATTTCGTGCTGCCAGCGCACAGCCAAGCCCAAATGAAAATTGCTGTCGTTGACATGCAAAAGGTCTTCAAGGAATATTCCAAAACCCAAGAAGCCGACAAGAAACTCAAGGAGCAGATGAATGGCTACAAAAAGGAACGCGATGAACGTATGGAGGATTATCGCAAGCTGATCGAACAGATCAAAGGCCTCCGCGACGGGGCTCAAGACCCTTCATTAAGCGAAGAAGCACGTAAAGAAAAGCAGCAAAAGCTTGAAGAAAAAGTAACGGAAGCTCGTGCTCGTGAGCGTGAGGTCCGTGAATTCGACAGCACAACCCAAAAGCTTTTTGGAGATCAATCCAAACGGATGCGCGACAAAATTCTCGAAGAGATCAAAAAGAAGATCGAATCATTTGCCAAAGGCAAATATTCCTTAGTTTTTGATCAGTCTGGGATGACTTTAAATGGTACCCCTACTGTTATTTATTCAGAGGGTTTAACAGACCTGACAGACGAGATCATCACTTCGCTCAATAAGTAATATCGGTTCCGTTTAAATTCGGAACCGCTCCAGTCTTGGAATGAAACAAGACTCCAGTTTATCGCTTGAGGAAATCGCCTCAATGGTTGGGGGAACACTCAAAGGAGATGCTTCCCTGATCATATCTGGTATCAATGATCTAGAGAATGCAGAAGAGACAGATCTATCGTTTCTAGGTCATTCCAAATACCACAAACAAGCTGAGTCTACAAAAGCGGGTGCTATTCTTATTGCCCCCGAAGAGAAGCTGAAGCTCCCGTGCTCTTGGATCGAAGTTAAAAATCCCTCAGCGGCTTTTGCAAAGGTTGTTGAACATTTCATTCCGAATCAGGCCAAGTGGCCTCCAGGCGTCCATACAACGGCGTGTATTGATCCAGAAGCTAGCGTGGATCCTTCTGCTTACGTAGGTCCTAATGCCGTCATCGAAGCGAATGCAAAAATTGGAGCAGAAACCTATATTGGAGCAAATTGCTACGTCGGCGAAGACACTGTTATTGGAGAACAGTGCCACTTTTATCCCCAGGTCACCGTACGTAACCGCTGCAAAATCGCTAATCGAGTCATTTTGCATCCAGGAGTCGTAATTGGCTCGGATGGATTTGGCTACGAATTTTCTGGAGACCACCACAAAAAAATCCCCCAGGTCGGGTATGTTCAACTCGACGATGATGTGGAAATCGGAGCAAATTCAACGATCGATCGAGGGCGTTTTGGTCGAACCTGGATTAAAACCGGAAGCAAGCTTGATAACTTAGTCATGGTAGCTCATAACGTCAGTATTGGTCCGCACGCAATCATCGTTGCCCAATGTGGAATCTCGGGAAGCTCCCACCTCGGTGCCTATGTTACTGTAGCAGGACAATCAGCTGTTGTAGGCCACGTGAATATCACAGACCAGGTCACGATCACAGCTTGGACTGCTGTGACAAAAGATATTAAAGAAAAAGGCGTTTATCGTGGTGGGCCGGCAAAACCCATCAAAGAGTCGATGAGAATCGAAGCACTGACCATGCGTTTACCCGAACTTTACAAAAAAATTCGGACCCTGGAGGAAGAAGTTAGTCAACTTCGAGAAAAATCCTAATTTTGGCCTTTCCCCAGACCAGCAGAATTATTAAGATTCCGCCTCTTTTTTTGGCAGAGTAGCTCAGTGGTAGAGCAGAGGACTCATAAGCCTTTGGTCGGGAGTTCAAATCTCCCCTCTGCCATTTAGTTCTCAGCAACCAAGTCAGTCTGAAGCAAACTCCTCAAAGCATGATGCCCTCGTTGCGCATAAGCTTGATAACGCTCACGTTTATTTCGGACATGGGGCTCCAGTGGAGGCATGATTCCGAAATTGGCTTTCATAGGTTGAAAATGATCCGGTTCTGCATGGGTAATATACCAAAGCAGCGCTCCTAACATCGTTTCCCTAGGCAACTCACGAAGTGGCTCCCCCAAGACATGACGAGCTGCATTCTGCCCAGCGAGCAATCCAGAGGCAGCATTTCCCATATACCCCTCAACTCCAACAATTTGCCCGGCAAAGAAGAGACCTGGGTGTTTATTAAGTTCCATTGTCCGCGCTAAAAGGCTTGGGGAATTTATAAACGTGTTCCGATGCATTTGGCCAAATCGAATAAACTCCGCTCGCTCCAATCCAGGAATCATTCGAAGGATTCTTTCTTGTTCTCCCCATTTGATGTTGGTCTGAAACCCAACCAGATTGAACAGACTTCCTGCTGCATTATCTTGGCGCAATTGCACAGCCGCATGTGGCCATCTACCGGTTCGGGGGTCAGTCAGTCCAACAGGACGCATTGGTCCATATGCCAAGGCGTCTTCTCCTCTGGATGCGATGACTTCAATCGGCAAACACCCTTCAAAGAAGCAATCGGCTTCCTGTTCGAAATCTTTCAATTCGATTCTCTCTGCAGACTTTAGGGCATCAACCAATGCTACATACTCATCTTGATTTAATGGGCAATTGAGATAGTCCCCAGGACCGTCCCCTTTATCATGCCGTGATGCTCGAAAACAAATATCCATGTTCAGACTGTCCGCTTCCACAATCGGAGAAAGTGCATCGTAAAAGTAAAGATAGTCATGACCTGTAATCGACTGAATATCATGAGCAAGAGACTCACTTGTGAGTGGCCCACTACAAACAACGACAACAGCGTCGCGAGGAACCGTCTTCATCTCTTCGTAACAAACTTCGATTCTTGGATGCTGGCTCACCCGATCTGTCAGCGCTCTTCCATAGGCGTTTCGATCTACAGCTAAGGCGCCTCCCGCAGGCACAGAATGGGCCTCGGCACATTCGACAACTATGGATCCCATCATTTCCATCTCGGCCTTAAGCATTCCCGTTGCCCGGTCTGGGAGGCGTGATCCAAATGAATTACTACAAACCAGCTCACCAAAATGAGGCGTCCGATGCGCAGGAGTGCTCTTTCCCGGTCGCATCTCAAACAATCGAACCGAGCATCCAGCTTTTGCAGCCTGCCAGGCTGCCTCTGCACCCGCTAGACCAGCACCAATAACAATAATTTCTGGAGTCTTTCTAGTCATTACTCAACAACGGAATTATCCCGTTTCCATAGTCTAATCTGGGAGGCTAGTCTCCGTGAACGCCTTGTTGCAAACTCTTTAGAGAAATCACTCATTCGCTCAAAGAAAGCCTCCCACTGCAAAGCGCTTTCCGGAGCCTCTCGAGTTTGTAGGTAACAATGCACCCAAACAAAACCTAAAAAGCTTACCTGCCCTTCCCACTTTGACCCTAAATGACGTTTCATCCAGGCCACCTCCTCAGGGTATCTTTTTTGGAAATCTACTCCCCTTTTCGAGAACATTCGCACTTCATAGGTTTCTTCTTGAGGCGCTGCTGCAGAGAGCATCAGGTCAAAAGGAATGCCCTTTCGATATCTATACTTGGGGATCACATCTGCGTGACACACATCAAGTAAAACAATAGTCAACGCCGGGTCTGGCGATCTACCTAAAAATCCTTCCGTCCAATGCTCACGCTGCTCATCAATAAAATCAAATCTACCCGCTGCGGTCTGATGACTCGCTAGATAAACGAGCTTTGGCGACGTCCCGATCTCGTTTTGAATACGTTTCTGAAATGCCGTGAATTCCTGAAAATTGCCATTCTCCAAAGACTCGCGATCCAAGAAAATCCCCCATTTACGTAAAGAGTGCTCCAGTAAGTCCGAGGTAACCTTCCAACCAACAAGTGGATCTCTATGATTGTACTTCCAGTTCACGTAGGAGAAGTAACGCCAAGAATCCAGTTGAGACTGAGAATCCGCAGCAGGACAAGCCACCGAGCCAATCAGAATAAGGCTTAGTGTTTGGAGATAGCTAATAAGTGGGCGAAATCTTAGCCCCATCACATCCGCGGACGATTAGTCTGCTGTTGCTGCCTTAGGACATCTCGCGCATTATCTTTTGCAGTGTCCCGGATCACGCTTCGAGTAAATAGTCTTTTTCTCAGCTCAGTTGCCTTTTTTGCCGTGGCACGAAGTTCGGTTTCAAGACTCGATGGGACGGATTTACCCTGGGCTCTCAAGCCTTCTTTCTTAAGATTGAGCGAACCCTCTTTAGATGCAGTGGAGACATAGTCACGATGGACCGTTGCTAATTTGGGATCGCTAATAGCCTGAAGCTTGCCTCCATCCATAACATAAGCACCTGAACTGGCTCCAGCAAACGACCCCGAATGAACACGAACCGCAGCTTGCCCTGTGCCTCCGCGTGCTTTGGCTAAACTCACGTTAGCCCTTCCTCCATTGACAGAAATTCCGTTCAGCGAAAAATCACCCGTGACATTGACCTTCGAATAAGCGTTTTCTGAGCCCGGAGCCAAAGTAAAAGATCCGCTAACACTCTTTGCCTGAAATCCCGAATCTTTCTTGGCTTTCGCAGAAACTCTCCCCTCCGTGACCTTAAACGATCCTTCGTCCGCATTGACTACAAATTCCGTTCCCACTGCTCCGCAAATCGCTGTAGGTGTTTCCACCTCTACTTTGCTTCCCTGGAGATTCTTGAGATCTACGTCGACACTACCCGCTTTTAGCTTAACAACTCGTCGAAACCGGGTGGTAGCAGCACCTGTTCCTGTAATTTGCACCTCACTTTTAGGAAGAAGTCGAAATACATTTTCAGGACTAAATTCAACCTTAAGAGGCCGACTGGATGTACGAGCCCACCAATTCAGTGGGTATAATTTAGGGACCTCAGCAGCCTGATACACGCGAGGCGATTTTCCAATTTCTCCCGAACCATCGACTACCTTAAAGTCTTTTGCTGAGATCTTAGTAGAGCAACATATCAGGAAAAACACCACGAACAGCATCTGATTCTTCATACCTCATTCAAGCTTGTTGGGTCGCGAGCGGCAATGATAATCAAATAATCCAACCATCGATAGCGCAGACCTAGTCCTTGCGATCCCGAATAAAAGCTCCATCCCAATCGCCGGAAGGAGGGACTGCGCGATAAATCTGTATCCTAGCTAACATCTGCTGCGTAGCTGGATCCTCTGGCTTCAGACTTAAGACCTGATTAAAAGAACTCTCAGCTAAATCCCAGTTTTGTTGCCAAAGATACTTTAAAGAATTCTCGTACTGGGGGATCCAATCGCCGTAATCGGTACCTGCAAAACCTACAAGCTCATAGATGTACACCGCTCGAGTTTTGCCTTTCACGACGATCTTATCAAGAAGCCGAGTAACAAATTGATCTTTGGGTAGATATTGATGGGTGACCTCTCCGATGATGATCGTGCTTCCATAGTCTTTGTTAATGGGTTCCAACCGCGATGCCAAGTTAACCGCATCTCCCATAACCGTGTACTGAAACTTTTTTTCCGATCCCATGTTACCCGCAGAAACCTCGCCACTATTGATTCCAATCCGAACCTTCAATTCCACATCCATTTCTTCTTTAACTTGCTTGGATAGAACTCGAAGGCTCTCCAATTGGGTCAAAGCGGCATGGCATGCTTTCTCTGCATGTTTTTCGTCTGGAGTGGGAACGCCCCAAACAGCCATTATCGCATCTCCCTCGTATTTATCGACATAACCATCTTGGTTAATGATGATTTCACTCATAGGTGTCAGATAACGATTTAATAGTTGGGAAAGTGCTTGTGGAGAAAGTTTCTCTGAAATCGAAGTAAAACCCGCAAGATCCGAAAAGAAAATCGTTGCATCAAGCCTTTGACCTTTCAGTGAGATCTCACCGGGGTTCTGCTCCATCATTTCCAAAACTCTTGAGGAAACAGCCGCAGAAAACATTTTACGCAACTCATGGCGCCGGGCGGCTTCGACCATGTAAGCATAGGCAGACTGTGTCGTAACCAGCCCCAGGGCAACCAGTGTCGGCACGATAGGTTCCACAATAAAATTTAGAAAAAAGAAGATAAGAAAAATTGCCCCCGGGACAACAGGCAAAAGAACTACTAATGGTGCGGATATACTTTTCTGTTTCTCTGAGTGCTGCCAAAGGAGCCACGCCAAAAAGGAAACGAGGAATGGAACAATAAACTTTTGTCCGCGCAATGGCGGAACAAGGGCCCGCTCATTCATCATATTATCCATAGCAATCACATGGGCCATCACGTTTGGAATATCGTTCTCTAATGGAAAATTACCGATGTCTCCACTACCTGTAAATGTCTGCGCAATAAATGCGATTTTACCCTCGATACCGCTTATTGCTTCTTTTGCACGCTCCCGCAAAGATGCTTCATTGGAAGAGAGGTCACGCTCCTCATCGCCCAGAGTTTCTTTGAAGTTTGGATCCAAGATAACAAGTCCCAGCTCGTTTAGTCGGTAAAAGCTAAACTTGCTTATGTCTTTGTATCGAATTCGACTGTTTAAAACGATTCGTCCGAGATGATCGATTGGAACTGTAAATCTTTTATCCTTTGTCTCAAAGATCATCTGTTTTCCGGGTTGAATCAATAACCCAGGAATACCCTGCCCTAATGGATGGCAATCTTGAGGTCGAACCCCAAAATAGGATAGAAACGAAGCCAAGGCGAAGGAAGGAACATATAATTCTTGCTCACCTTCTAACAACAACCTAAAGGCTGTTGGCACTCGCCTTACAATACCGCCCGTGCCTCGAGGAACGTTTATGGATCCCAACTCTATATCAGGCCAAAGCAACACTTCTGCGGGTAATTGCAGCCCCTGATAGGTCAACAACTCGTCTCCCCCTACAACAACTCTCGAATCCAAAAAAAAAGACGCTCCGTATTCTAAAAGTTCGTCCATCTTCATACGCTCCCGGATACGTAATTGAGTTTGGTAGTTTTCGGGGAAATAGTTCGCAAGAACAATACTGGGTGCATTTCCACCAGCTAGTCGGGTATCGGCCATGTCATAAAAAGTTTGAGCCATTGACTCATTACCAATTGCCTCGGCACGATAAAGCTCTCTTTTGGGAATAGTGGCTGTTCTTAGAGAAAACTTCTTGTAGGCAATATTTTCAGCGACCTGCTCGAGCTCTCGGTATAGGGACTCAAAAAGTAAGATATCAATTGCTAAAACCCTAGGCTTAAAAAAATCCTTATGAAACTGTAGCTGGAAAATCCAGTTATCCCGGTTAAGCCACCCCCCTTTACCCCAAACGTCCGAGAAGGTTGACGCTGCGGGATCAACCGATCTCTCATCAATAGCAATAATAACTGCTTCCGGTATCTCCAAAGGACCCTGAAGCTGATATCGAGCTCGCTGAAAAAAATCGATAGCTTTATTCTCGAAGCCAGAAAACAAAGGACTGAGTAAAGCTCCCAGCATCCCAGCCAACACGCAAACCAGGGCAGGCGTCATGGAAATGGAGC
The DNA here is from genome assembly GCA_039027395.1 of Verrucomicrobiota bacterium. GTDB lineage: Bacteria > Verrucomicrobiota > Verrucomicrobiia > Methylacidiphilales > JBCBYL01 > JBCCKK01. Next base: position 9,967 of record JBCCKK010000030.1, read on the forward strand.
GTCTCATCAATTTTATCTAACCTACCCATGTGGAGCGGTCAACACTTCCAGCCTTGGATATTTTGAAGATCGACCTGAAATTAAACCCGATTGGATACGACACCTCGCGCGGCAAGACCTCGAAAGCCTAGATGCCTAGTTGCATTGACCGTGCCGCTGTCTAGGAAATTTGACTTGCGTACCCTAGGCTTTTCTTCTTATCTGCACTCAGGAAGGTTTTATGAACAAATATTTAAGTCTTTTGTTGTCTCTTTTCTTCGTCTTAGAAATAACCGGCTTAGCTTCGCCCGGCTCTTCAGAATCGGAACAGATTAGCAGTGATATCAGTGACGAGGATAAAAGGAATTCCGGCGTATTCTCTAATGCCTCTTCTGCTAACCCAGATAGTCCATTTAATAATCAATTTGAAACGGTAGAATCCAATGTCCAAACACGTTTCAGTAACCAACAAGGGATTTCAGCAGCAACATCCATCTATGAAGCAGATTCTCCAGCGGAGGCTCTCAAAGATGATTCTTGGTTCCGTAATCCAGCCGTATACGCAGATTATACCTACGCCACTTCCAACGATTCCCGGGCTTTCGGACTTGATGCAGACCAACATGATGTCACGTTTGGAATTGATTTCGAGACGGTCTACGGCTTGGTGGTGGGCATGCTTGTCACCTATTCAAACATGGATGGGGAAGCTGATGATATTCCCGGTCTCAAGATAAATACTGACAACGAGACCGTATTACTTTCGTGGTATATTTCTAAGCAAATTACGGACTGGTTATTTACTGGAGCCACACTCTCCTACAGCTTAAGTGATCTCGATCAGAGAGGTGGAGGATTAGCTGCGGCGGATTTTGATATCGATACTATTGGCGCTTCCTATTTTATAGGGGCAGCAAAAAACTGGGACCGATTTGGTGTTTCTTCAACAGTCTCGTATTCCTATGTCGACGCAACCTGGGATCCAGTCAATCAAGTAGGCGTGACTAACGATTTCAATCAAAGCTCAGGAACCTTTGCTTGGAGGACTACCGGAACCTGGTTTGTGACCGATTGGTTTGATGTCGCAGTAACCTACAAAATGTCCCAAATCGTTCACGAAAACTTTGCTACCGTTGCTCCAGCAGGCACCAACAGTGATGACAACCACTGGGGTGATGTTTCCATCAAAGGAACCGTTTATCCAAATCAAAATCTCTCTCTTTTCACAGGTGTCGAATACACCGTATTTAATGACAACTATGAGGAGAGCATCTCTGTTAACTCTGGGGTCGTTTACAATTTTTAGAACCTCTTTTAACTACCCCTGGCTTTCTTAGTCAGGGGTATTTTTTATGCCCAGCTCCAAAAAGAAGAAAAAGAAACCGGAACTCGCAGAAGAAATTCATGGGCTGTGGGAGATTCGAAACTCAAAAATCCACGGGTCCGGAATCTTCGCCACTCAAAAAATTAAAAAGGGAACCCGGATCATCGAATACATCGGTGAAAAAATTTCAAAAAAGGAATCAGAAAAGCGCTCCGTTAGACAAATCCATCGGAGCGAAAAAACGGGGGACGGTGCTGTTTATATTTTCGAAATTAATGACGACTACGACATTGATGGAAATGTCGACTGGAATCCAGCACGCCTTATCAATCACTCATGCGAGCCAAATTGCGAAACATTGAACGAAAATGACCGTATTTGGATCGAATCAACACGTCGGATCAAAAAGGGAGAAGAGCTTTGTTATAACTATGGTTATGACCTCGAGTGTTACGAAGATCATCCATGTCTCTGTGGCACGAAAAATTGCGTAGGCTACATCGTTCGAAAGAGCCAGTGGAAGAAGCTCAAAAAGCTTCTGAAAAAGAGAGGCCCACTAGCATCTAGCTAGCATCCGAAAAGATCCCTGCAGCATTCAGTGTCTTTGCTAACTCTTTAATCGGTGGCTGATCTTGAGCAACGGGCTCGTCCAGATATCCGTAGACCATTTTTGATCCCAATGCAGGTAATACTGTTCGAGAAATCTGGGCCATCGGACCTGTCGCCATTAATGCAAGTCGTAATTGAGGATAATTCATCAACAAAGAAACCAGCACTTTCAAATCGTCTTGGGTCCGAGCCAAACCAGCTACTTTATAGGCTTGAACCCGGTAGGCCCGTAGACTTTTTATAATGCGCTCTGCTTTCCCGTAAGTCAGCTTCCGCTCTAGCGAGTGAGCTGAAAGGATCACGGCCTTATTTGTATCACGAGCCATCTGCAAAATCGGTTTAACAAATCGCATATTACGTATTTCTAAATCAACCGCATCGGCCTTAGGCAATAGTTGTTCAAAAACTAAAATACGCTCGGTAGACTTCCATGAATAGCTCCCCCCTTCCACAGTGGTTCTTAGAGTAAGCAACGTCGGGTGCGCTCGATTATCTAAAATGCTTTCGATCTCATCGACAGGCATACCATCTTTCCGCAAGCAATCGACGCGAACTTCCAATAAATCCGCAGGCACATCCTTCTGAGTCAAATACCTAAGCCCCCTACGAGTGCTAATCGTTCCCACACTAAGACAAGGCTTCCTCCATGTAGATTTTTTGATTTTTGGCATATTTAAGGGCGGAAATATAGTCGTTCGAATCTAATTGTAAATAGATGAATCAACCTTCTAACCCGTTTAGATAGTCGTGGAGCAAACATAACCTCTTCCCCAAATCATCTTCTTCTAACAAAATCTGGCGTCGCTGAGACTCCTGAATCAGCAAAGATGCTAAAATATCGCAAAACCTGTTATCATCCATTGCCTTGTAGGAGATTGCCTCCATGTAGTCGCGAAGTCGATCATTGTTTTGCATCGCTCTTTCTAAAATTTGCTCAATCTCTGAGCGAATTTGCGGCTCAGATTCAACACCTGGGTTGGGTGGTAGTTGCGATGCCTTTACCTCGTAAATTGGCGAATCATTTACGAGAGAATCGATTCGATAGCGATGGACCCCTTCAATCAAAATATGGTAGGTTCCATCTTTATTTCTCACAGCAGCTCGAATAACACCTGTTCCAAAGACATCAGCAGGTCTGCCATTCATCTCCTGAGCAACGGCAAACAACCGGTCTCCAGACAACGATTTGGCGAGTAGCTTCCGGTATCTCGGCTCAAAAATATACAGTGGCAAAATCATATGTGGGAATAGCACCGTTCCGGGTAAGACCATAAGTCCAAAATGGCGATTTTGCTCCATTCGAGGATCTTACCACGAAACTCATGAATTTCCTGCGATTCGGGGAAAATAATCCTAATTTCCCGATAAAGATTGACGCATCAGAGCCCAGAGACTAAACAGTCATGCTTAATATTCAGTTTACGTAATTCTATGATTAACAGATTTTTAGGAATGTTTTCAAACGATATTGGAATCGACTTGGGAACAGCCAACACCCTCGTTTACGTCAAAGATCGGGGCATTGTTTTACGCGAACCATCCGTAGTTGCCATGCAGGAGGGAACCCGCACCGTTCTCGCCGTCGGAGAAGAGGCCAAGCGAATGCTGGGTCGCACCCCAGGATCGATTATCGCCGTTCGCCCTTTGAAAGATGGTGTGATCTCAGACTTTGAAGTTACTGAAGAAATGCTCAAACAATTTATTCGGAAAGTTCACCAACGCAAACGCTTGCTTGCCCCACGTCCAAGAGTTGTTATTGCAGTTCCTTCGGGAATCACTGAAGTCGAAAAACGTGCCGTCCGTGAATCCGCATACCACGCTGGGGCACGCCTTGTTACATTGATCGAGGAACCTATGTCTGCGGCCATCGGCGTCGGACTTCCGGTCCAGGAAGCGGCAGGGAACATGATCGTTGATATTGGGGGAGGAACTACTGAAGTAGCTATCATCTCGCTCGCAGGAATAGTTTTCAGCCGCAGCATTCGCGTAGCTGGTGATGAACTTGACGAAAGCATCATTAACTACATGAAGCGCGCATATAATCTCGTAATCGGAGAACGCTCAGCCGAAGAAATCAAAATTAAGATAGGCTCCGCATATCCGATGGAAAAAGAAACCAGTATTGAGGTGAAGGGCCGCGATTTGGTAGCCGGCCTACCCAAGACGCTTACTGTAACCTCCCAAGAGGTTCGGGAAGCCTTGTTGGATCCCATCTCGACGATTGTTGAATCGGTTCGAATTACACTGGAGCGCTGTCCGCCAGAGCTATCTGCGGATTTAGTCGAACGTGGTATTGTTTTGGCAGGAGGCGGAGCCCTCTTGCGTGGACTCGACCGGCTCATTGCTGAAGAAACAGGGCTTCCCGTTTACGTTGCGGAAGACCCTCTCAGCGCCGTAGCCGAAGGCACAGGGAAAGTGCTGCAAGAACTCGAGTTCTTAACTAAGCTTACCTCTACCGATCTGCGCTCTTAATTCCGAACCATAACGGAAACGGAGCATGTTTCGACCGTCATATTTTATAGGCGGCGTGGTCATTATAATGATCGCGATCGCCGGATATTTTTTGCCAGATGCTGCAAAAGCAACCGTCCAGCAGTGGTCTATGAACTTTTTCTCTCCCATCTGGCGTTCCGTCGGATGGGTCAAGGAGACGACTGATGACGTATTCACCGATGTTAAAACACTGGAGCAGGTTCAAAAAGAGAATCTAAGTCTCAGAAAAACCAATGCGCTCCTCGCTGCAGAGAACAATCAACTACATGCCGTTTTAATAGAAAACAACCGCCTCCGGGAAATGGTTGGCTTCAAAAGAGCCTCTCCTTATCGCTTAATGGCATGCCAGGTAATCGAACGTGACCCTTCTAATTGGTGGAATGCAGTTATTATCAACCGGGGATGGAAAGATAATCCAGATCTAACGCCAGATCAGCCGGTCGTTAGTCCACGAGGCATCGTGGGTAAAACCGGAACTATTGGACCCTACACCGCAAGGGTGATTCTCCTAATTGATGAAAACTGTAAAATCTCGGCTGTCACTGAGAATTCGAGAGCGCGTGGTATCGTCCAAGGAGCAACCTCCGTCAACGGAGGCGATCCATTTTGTAAGATTAACTTCGTTGCCCGTGATATTGAATTTGCCGTTGGCGAGAGAGTCTTCACCACAGGGCTTGGCGGCACGTTCCCGGCAAATCTTTTAATCGGCACAGTTAATCATGCACCCCCGCTCACTGCCGACCGAAATTTTGGTCTTTATCGAGATGGTAGAATTCAACCCACGGCCGACTTGAACAACCTAGAAGAGCTGTTTGTTATCGTTGGAGTGAAGTAATGAAAGCTGCTGGACTACTTACATTACTCTATCTGATCATGGCCTTTACCCAGCCATTTATGCCATCCATATTTGGCCACCAGAACTGGCTTATTGGTTTTACCCCCATTCTACTTGCTTACGCCGCGCTGCGAACAAAAGACCTTCCCTTAGTTGTCTTCGTTCTCGCTGGCGGACTAGTTCATGACCTACTCCTCCTACACTACTTTGGTTTTGGTCCACTCCTTTGGGGATGCACCATCTTCGTCATTAGCAGCCAGCGTCCCTGGTTACAGGATTCTGGCCTCGTAATGTTCAGTATCATCGGATTCGTCTCTTCATTCCTCTACTTCTCAATGGACCGCCTATTCTATCTACTCTACATCGGCTTTTGGTCCTGGGACCTTGAACTTAGTTTCTCGTTACTCACTCTCGCTTTGATGAATGCTGTGTTCAGCCCATTGCTCTTTTTCTTGTTCGACGTCATACTTAAAAGAGGAATCAGCGAGCCTCATCGCCGATCAAGATACGTTTACGGATGATAATCACCAATTCACAGACAGATCTAAATCTGAGAATCTCGACATTGAATTTTGTCGTATTCCTCGCAGTTGCCGCATTGGTGGGTAAATTATTTTTCGTTCAGATCAAGCAAGGCGAAAAATATTCGGAGAGCTTGAAACGTCAGACCACAGTTGCCGTTTTACTCTCTCCGGCTCGTGGTGGGATCGTCGATCGCAACGGGATCGGGCTTGCTGAGAATCGAGCAAGTTTAGATATCGATGTTTATCTACGCGAGCTTGTAGGACATTACTCTCGAAGCAAAAAAGGCGTTCTACCCAAGACACAATATCGGAAACGGAATATTGTCGACGTAAAAGCAATTCTTGATGAAAGCACGGGAGATATTTTCGAAAGTTTAGCCCTTCCTGCTGACTACGACAAAACAGAACTACTTCGCCACTACGATCAAAAACCAAACATACCATTTCAACTAGTCAACAACCTCGACTTCGCCACATTATCCCGCTTTGCGGAGCACAGTATCAACATTCCTGGGGTTCAGGAAACAGCTCGCCCCGTGCGTCATTACAATTTTGGCGCTCTTGCGCCCCACATTCTCGGATATGTTGGTGCCGTTGAGGTTCAGAAAAAGGGGGAATTCATTGAATCTGTTGGCAAAGAAGGACTCGAAAAAACGTTCGACGGATTTTTACAGGGAACCCCAGGAGAAAAAGTCCTTCGTAAAAACAACGTCGGCTACATTCTAGGTATTGAATCTGTATCCAAGCCTACCGTTGGTGATACCATCTACCTTTCACTGGACGCTCGGATCCAACATGTCGCTGAACAGGCCATGCGCGATAATGGCGTAGGCCGTGGCGCTTGCGTTATCATAGATGTCTGGACGGGAGACATCCTCGCCATGGTCTCCGTTCCTAATTATGACCCCAATGTCTTTCTTCCAAAAATTGATTCTAACACTTGGAAGCGTTTAACCACAGATCCCACAGGGCCCCTACACCATCGAGCACTCGCCACCTATGCTCCCGGATCAACATTTAAAACGGTCATTGCGATTGCCGCCTTGGCTAACCCAAACATCAAGTTCAGCCCTAGAACGTACATCAATTGCCCAGGTGCCATTTGGCATGCCAACCGTTGGTGGAATGATTGGTATGCTCCTGGCCGCGGTAGCATTAACCTTCATACCGCTCTACAATGGTCCACTAATCCATTTTTTTATCAGTTGAGTCTGCGAACGGGTATTAAGTCAATCGTAGACACAGCAAACCTATTAGGCTTTGGCAAACGCCTGCTCGTTGATGAAGATGGATCTCCTCTGCTTAAGGGTGAAGATCCAGGAACGATTCCCGGCCCCCAGTGGATGGAGGACCAGGAAGACAAACGTTTCGCATATTGGAGAAAGAAAAAGAAAGAAGATCCAAACTTCAACCACAGAAATTGGAGACAACGCTGGAGTGACGGTCACACACTTAACACTTCAATCGGACAAGGCTATACCGAGGTATCCCCATTACAACTTACGACAATGACGGCATCCTTCGCAAACGGGGGAACCGTTTACTATCCGCGACTCATTCGTGCTGTCACTCGTCATACAGGCAACGGAACGGAAGTAGCAAAGGAGTATCCCGTCCGCCTTCAGGGCAGACTGAATATCGACCCAAAGGATTTTAAGGCGATTCAGAGTGGACTACGAGCCGTCGTAACAAGC
>JBCCKK010000031.1:0-17036 GCA_039027395.1 Verrucomicrobiota bacterium
AACCGAGTTTTTAACCGTCTCATTAAGGAAGACTTCCGACAGTACAGAAATCAGCCCGCCTAGCGCCAAAGCAAGGACAACATAATAGCGAGCTTGCCGCCTGGCCGCTAATAAGTCATCAGCAGCTCCAAGACCAACAACCGCCAGAAGATGGCTATAGAGTAACAGCGCTGAGATGGCCGCTAGTTCTCCGATAAATAGAGGTTTCAGCTGACTTAGCTCTAGAATTGTAACCCGATTTAATAATCCTAAAGTCGTGCCGAATTTTTCACACTAGTACTGCACGACTATTAAGAGGTTGAGGTCTAAACGTAACTAGGTTTGGCAAATTCTTCTTCATATACTGGGTTGCTGGGTTGCGACTATAAACGTAGAAAAAAGGTGTCAATCGATTCTTCTTTAAGTGATTAGAAACAACCTGTCACACAGAATACTATCAAAATTCTCCAAAATAAGCGAGTTGCTAACATCTATACAAAGGGCATCGTTTGTTCTTCATGCCAAATCCAATACAAAGCGAAGAACAAAAAGCTCCTTCTCAAAACAAAACTAGAGGAACATTTGGGTTACTTCTTCTGATATGTGCAGCTGCTGTTTTACTACCGATTCTCGGATTTTCTAGCCTTGTTTCCTTTCTCTCATCCTCTTTGGATTCGTTTCAAGAGCTTGGACTGTGGACGCTTGTCCCTTTCGTTTTAGTTGCATCTACGTTAATTGGACTAGCATTGCTTCCATCGCATGTTTCTTCAGGTCTAGCTGGATTTCTTTACGGATTACCGTTGGGGACATTAGTTGCACTACTCTCCGTTATGCTGGGAGCGTGTTTAGGGTACGGTGTGACACAGAAGACGGCGAAGCATCAGTTACGGTTTTGGATTGATCGATCCAAGTGGACTCGTGTTCTGGCCGAAGAGTTGATCGATTCAGGATTTTCCAAGTGTTTAACTACCATCGCTCTTTCCCGGCTGCCTCCTCAGGTTCCCTTTGCCTTAGGAAATATTGTGGCTGCTAGCAGCGGAGTCTCATTGATCCCGTTTATCTTAGGAACCGTCTTGGGGATGGCTCCACGGATCATTCTGTTGGTATGGGTCGGAACCTCCCTCTCCTATTGGAAGGTTGGAACCCCAATTCCCAACAGCCTAATGCTTTCTCTAGTGGCAGCAGGCGTTGGTTTCGGGGGAATTATCCTTTGGAGCGCTTTGATTCTCAAGAAGCATTCTTCCAACAATCAGCTCAAAGATTAACCTAAAGGCTATTTTGTTCCAATAGGGCTTCGCTTAACCTTGGAAGATGATTCTCCGGCCTTTTTATTTTTGGACCGTTTCATTTCTTTTACCGCTTCCTTGGCGAGCTCCTTCGAAAGGATCTTGAAGTCTTTTTCCAGATGTCCCATGTCCGCAAGGTATTCCTCGTAACTTGCTCCACGAACAAATCCGTCGTTTTCATTGACTTGCACGTTGTCCTTAAAGATCACCTTGCCTGATTTATCGTTCACCGAGATCTGAGCATGGATCAGCGGCTTAAGACGCTTGAAGCCGGTAGGCGCGACTTTGATACCGTAACGTGTCAATGTGATATCAATCGCTCCCTCGGCACTTCCTGAAGACACGATCTTTTTGAAGATTCCTGCCTTCTTGAGTTCGTTATCAAAGTCCTTTTTAAAGTGTTTCTCGATGTAAAACCCACGCTTGTGTAGCTTCGATTGCAATAATGCCCCTTCTTTATCAGGACCTGCGGCAGCCGACGTCGCGGCAGCACCTGCAACACCCGCTCCCACAGCACCACCAACAGGCGCAAAGATTCCACCGAGAATTCCGGTAACAACGGCATCCGTCGTTCCCATGTAGAGAAAGTGCTTCGGAGCGGTTGGAGAACTGTCGAGTCGAACGGAGGATAAAGACGATAGCGTTGTTGCACTGAGTACTTGGTTCCCAAAGAGAGCAAAGACTACAAGTAGAGAGAGACTAACCGTTTTCATGTTTCGAAGGTTGTCGTTACTGATTCTTTGAATCAAGCCAGTTTTAGGTGATTTTGAGCAACTGTAGCAGGACAACTCCGTTCAAGTGTCTTAACGTCATTGTGATTCGGCGGGCTTAGTTTAAGAACTTCTCCAGAGTTTTGGCAATTCTGTCGCCTCTCAGGTTTTTTGCGACCACTGTTCCATCGGGGTCAACGAGCCAGATCGATGGAATACCACGAATGCCATAGGCTTTGGATATTTCGGGAGAATCTATAAGACACTGCTTCCAGGAAAGCTGATGTTCACTGACATAGCTTTTTAGCGCATCCATTGATGAATCGCTACTTAGCGCAATCATTTCGAAATTTTTTCTACTTCCAAATCGATCATGAATCGCTTTCAGAAAAGGTGTTTCATCCCGACACGGACCACACCAGGTAGCCCAGAAGTCGATGAGAACAAACTTACCCTTGAGTTTGGAAAGGCGAACCTCCTCGCCATCGAGCGCTTTCAAAGAAAAATCCGGAGCGCTATCGCCAACCTTCAGGCGATTTTGCAGCTCAAATGTAAAGCTCCCCAGGTCAAAAGGCTTCTCGTCTTTACTCGTATCGGCTTTCGGAATCTCGACGTCGGCAATCAGCGTTGCGAGTTGTTCGCCATAACCACATCGGCTTCCAGTAAGCCGTTCATGCATCGATACAGACAGACTATATTTTCCAGGCGGAACATCGTAGATCTTAAAGCGTTGAGACGTTTCGTGAATTACTGGAAAGGAAAGCACTCTTCCCGACGATTTAGTTTGTTCCATCTGTCTCTTCTTAAATAATTGTCCCTCTTTCGTTTGCAGCCAATCTTTTAGTTTTTCCTGTGAGAATGACTGGACTTCAGCAGGAAGCTCGGGACGGTGTGCCTCCCGGTGTCGAGAAAGTGATGAGCTGCCGAAAATCCAGGAGCTCGTTTCGGCTAACTCCGGCAGCTCGAGAGAACCAATGGCGGTTATCCCAGTTCCACCCAATCGAACCTGTGCTGTTTTTTGAGGTTCTACTTCAACACCGTGGTTATACACACATATGGTTCTATCCGAACCATTGTTGAGATATTGACCTATCGAAACTGTACCCACAGGAACCCGTTCAAAAACGAATCGCCCTGCTGTATCTGTACTTGATGTCGTATTAAACGATATTCGAAAAGTTTTGTAATATTCGTCCAATTTGAATGTGGACTGCCAGTCCCAAGCTAAACCGATCATGGTATCCGAGGAAGCTGACTTTCCTCGGTAAGCAGTTCCCTTCACTTTTCCGAAATGATGTAAGTTCACGCGTTTGTTTTGTTGAATGGCCTCCGAGCTAATTATCCCAATTCCTGTTTCATGAGTGATGACCACTAGAAACTTTTTTCCCGGCGGAGTAAATTTGATCTCACCGAGTGTGCTTGAAGAGGTGAGCTGACTAGCAGGACTGCCCCTTTTGCTAATGGAAAAGTTGGTTAACGTGAGGTTTTGCCCCTCTCCTAGGACGACGACACTTGCATTGGCAATTGGCTCTCCACTTTCATTCTCCAACGTAATACAGACTTCGTCGACTGGATTGAGCCGGAATTCATGGACTACCCGATTCCCATTAAGCTGAAACGGTGCGCTTTCCGCAGGTGAATACCCTGGGGCACTTACCCTTACTTGGTTCCAGGGGTGGGGATACATTAACTCGAGCTCAAATAATCCTGACCCGAGCCTGGAAGTCGAATACAACCGCCCCTGCCAGTGGAAGGGTTGTCCTTTGCTCGAGGAAATTCCGCGGACAACCTCAAAGTCGTCAATAGGCAGCGATGTTTTTGCGTCCACTACTTTCCCTTCGAATACGGTTGGAGGGCTGAGCGTAATTACGTTGTCAGAATCACTCTGTATCCTTGTCCCCCGGCGGTCAGCAAAGCCTCGCTTAAAAATATCCGCTTCTACCGCATCGACCGGTGCGTCTTCCCAAACGAAATGCCCGGTGGAGTCCGTCTTTAATCGTGTGGAAAGAGTCCGAAATCCTCTCCATGTGTCCATGAATACAGTGACACCCTTAATTCCTACTCCCTTGCTATCGATGACCTGCCCCCGAAGGGCCGATGCCTTCTTAAGAATAATCGATTCTCTACGATCAGAGTCTGGCATTTGGAACTGCACAAGCTCGGGGGAAAAACCCTTTGCCTTTACGGTAATCACAACGAAAGAGCCCGGCTCAGCAGCCAAACGAATTTTACCTTCGGTGTCGGTTGAGTGCCAGGGATGAGCATTGCTTGCAACATTTCCCTCACCCATAAATACCTGCGCATCCTGAATGGGCTCCTGTTTCGAGTTTTGCACTAAAACCTCGAGCGGCTTTCCCCGTTTTAAAGTCAAAACAGCATTTTTATCATACAACTCCTTCAAATCCTGATGTGGTTTCAATTGATAAAAACCACGAGTATTGGAGACATATTGTGGGTGATACGCTGCCAATTCAATTTCATCAGCCTTGGGGTGACACCGTTTGAAAATCCAGCGCCCTTCCTCATCGGATACCACCGAGTTACCGTACTTGACAGTGCGTTCCAACTTTCCGTCTTTACTCACTTTAGGGTGAACGTAAACCGTTGCGCCTGCCACAGGCCGACCTTGTTCATCGACTACTTTGCCGCCGATGGCAACGGGCCTATCGATTTGCATGGTGATCGACTCCGGTAACGAAGTGCCGGTTCGGCGTTGCCAGCGAAATTGGTTATACACGTAGAATTCCGAATCCACGGTTAGTCTGAAATAGTCGGAATCGGCCTCCGAGACCTTGAGCATCACTTGGCCTTCTTCATTTGAGTATGCGCGCCAACTCCGACCGAAGTGGTTTGTCAGTATGACAGGTATTGAGTCGAGTTTTTTACCAGATCGGTTCACAAAGTTTACTGGAATGCTCCGAAGATCATCCTCTGCCTTCCAATGTTCCACGGCAGACTGAGCCAAAGGGTTTCCAATCATTTGCAGAGCGAACGCAACCAACATTTGCCGACGCTGCTCTTCATTGAGAATCAAAGCCTCTCGGGTATCAGCGCTATGGGGAAACTCATAGAAGAGCGTTTGAGGACTGAGTAGCTCGTCTGCAAGTAACGGTCTAGAAGCGTTCTTTAGATATCCCAACAACAACTCGACGGATGCCTCCCCTCCCTGAACGAGATGATCCACCATTGCGTTTGCAGCTACTCCATCGTCGCCACCTAATTGAGTTTCTATGTCTTCCTGACTGGGTGGGGACAAAGCCGGAATTTGATCGTGACAAGTCAGCTTAAAGTTATCAATACCCCAAGACTCATTCTGTGAGGATACGTCACTCTCTGCCATTATCTTAATTTTTACCGACTTGGCGCGGTGCGGAATCGTTCGCTTGACTCGGTAGACTGTACTGGATTCTTCGTTCTTAAACGTATGCCCTAACGTATTCTTCTCAACGGCTCCGGTTCGTTCAGGTAACCGGTGTATCGGGAAAAACCCCGGATATGCCTGTGAATATTTACCAAGTCTCTGGGAAAATGAAGTTCGGTGGAGGACTCGCCCGTCACCTAAAGCGACTGTGAAAACATCCGGTCCATATTTAGTGTTATTGCCATTCCACGAGCCTAGAAGATAGAGATCAAACTCAATGGTGACCCAGTTGTGTTGAGCTAAAGAATCAAGTTTGAGTGTGACTTCCTCAAATCCAAATGGTCCAAGAAACGTTCTCTCGCCTAAGGCTGTTGAGGAAACCTTCTGTTTTGACCAATTGCTGCTGACTGTTTCTTCGAAATCAGCTCGAAATTCCGTTATCGGGGGTTGCTGACATGAACAAAGGACAATGAAAGGAAAAATCGGAAATACCCAACGCATGGCGAACTATTCAAAACCCAATGGGCAAAAAATGCGAATCCAATTATCACCCATTTATTTAATAAATCTGAGCTAATTACACCTCCAGCACTCAAAGTCTTGCCAGGATTTGTACTGCTTGAGAACCATAGCTACCACCGAATAGGTTGTAGTGGTTGAGAACGTGATAGAAATTGTAGAGTTCTTTTCTTTGCGAATAGCCTTGGCTAACCGGCCAGGCTTCTTCGTAAGTTGCATAGAATTTAGATCCAAATCCTCCAAACATTTCAGTGAACGCGAGATCCGTTTCTCGATGCCCGTAGTAAGTTGCAGGGTCGTAGATCACGGGATTACCTTGTTCATCCATCGAGGCATTTCCTCCCCAGAGGTCCCCATGGAGCAGCGAGGCTTCAATCTTTTCATCTCCGAAAAACCCTTCTAGACGATCACAGAGCTCCTGCCATCCTGACAATTGAAGTCCTCGCTTCTCGGCTAATTGGCATTGGAATGCTAGGCGCTTTTCGGCAAAAAAACGGGGCCAGGTTTCCATCGGGTCATTGATTTGAGGTGTGGCACCGATGGTGTTGTTACGCCACCAACCAAAGTGCTCGGATGTTGTTCGGTGCATCTCCGCCAATTTGCATCCTAGCCGTTCTTCAGCCTTCCCGTTCATAGAACTGAGTCCGATATATTCTAAGACTAGGAAGGCCTTGCGATTAGCCGTTCCGGAACAAATCGACTGAGGAACTCGGACGGCTCCCGCATCAGCCATTTCACGCAACCCCGCTTCCTCCGCCTGAAACATGTCCAACTGGTCCGCCCAATTCAGTTTGACAAAAAACGTTCGGGAGCTGTCCGAAATTTTGATGGCTTCATTGATGCACCCTCCACTGATAGGCTCGATATTTTCGACTGCGAAGACCTCGCCCGTTGCTTCCGAGATGGCTTGAGCAATCGAGTCCACTACGCATTCAACCGTTGCTGAACTTCTTCAAGAATGCCCTGACATCCATCTTCCAACAAATCGAGGACACGCTCAAAGCCCTCGCTTCCTCCGTAATAAGGGTCCGGTACCGAGGTTGCCTCGTGTTCATTACAAAAATCACAGAAACGCACAATTTTTTCCTCGTCTTCTTTCGAGAGCGCCATCGACATCACATCCTGTCGATTCTCTTCATCCATAACGAGGATCAGATCAAACTGGATGAGATCTTTCTGCATTACCTTCCGGGCTCGGCTCGTCAAATCATATCCCCGGCGCGATGCGGCTTGCCGCATCCGAGAGTCTGCCGGATCACCTGAATGAAAGCCGATGGTTCCTGCGGAATCAATTTCCACAGACTCCGACAGACCTGCATCGTCAATGACGGATTGCATGACCCCTTCCCCCGCCGGTGAACGACAGATATTTCCCATACACACGAATAGAAGCTTCACTTTCTCGGCACTCATGCTTTTCTATGCTGCATATCCAAGCCTCGACGTCCAGTCAGCACCGATCCAATCTCTAGCTTGCTCTTAATCGGGCAGACACATACGCTTCAATGAAAGGCTAACTCATGACAACTGAAACAACTCCCACTCCTGTTATCTGGTTCAAAGTCTATTGTGGTCTTATGACTACGATTTATGGACTTCTTCTCATTGCAGCACCATTTTTGATCTTCATGGATTTTCCAGCACCGGATGGAGAGGATATCGTTCTCAAAATCTATGGGGGATTCATTCTAGTTATCAGCCTATTCCTAGCAATCGCCTGTGCCCTTCCTATTTTCCTTCCCCCCAAGCCTTGGGTTTGGATCTATAGCTTGGTCGTCATCTGCCTAGGACTAACCAGTATTTGCTTTTGGCCTATTTGTATTCCTCTTCTCATTTATTGGATCAAGGATCCGACCAAGGCTCACTACGGAAGAACCTAAACTACCTGAGATCCGTAGTGGTCTTTCTTTCGAAATCGGTTAGCGTTTAAACTATGAGTGATTGGTATGCACGCATCCCGATCTTTGCTGGACTCGAAGAGTCTGCGCTTAAGCTACTCTCGGACCAGGCACATGTGCGTCACTACGAACCTGGTGATCGAGTCTTCGAGCAAGGTGACACCGGAAGCACCGTCTATCTCATCGAATCCGGTAGGGTGAATGTTCTCGAAAAGGATTCGTCGGGAAAAGAGACATCACTGGCCGAACTTCCTGCAGGCGACTTCTTCGGAGAGATGGCAATTCTAGAATGCAGTCGACGGTCGGCAGGAATCGAAGTGATCGAAAAAGCAATTCTTCATGAACTCAGCACAACTTCTCTCTACAAATTGTTCATGGAAGCGCCCGATCAATACGCCATCTTAATTGTCAATATTGCCCGAGATCTTGCTCGGAGACTACACAAGATGGACGAAGAGTTTATCTACCGCCGCGCCCCAGAAACTCGCCTTACAGGTGATAGGTGATCTAAACGATAGTCTATTTTTTGGCAGCTTTGTCACATACAGGGCATTTTTTATCGACTTTGTCCGCAGTCTTGCCCGAAACAGATTTCATGAGCTCGGCATTTTCTTTTTCGATCTGCTCATATTCTTTCCAATCGATCTTGTCCCACTTACCCCGCTTTGCATTCTTAGCCGCATCTTTTTTGATATCGGCCATTTTATCGTAATTTTCAGCGAGTTTGGAATACGCCTTGGCTTTCTCTGGGTCCGAGGAAGCGGCTAGCTTTTCCATCTCCTTGGATTTGTCCTTATAGGCATCTTCTGCCTTTTCAAATTCTTTCCACGGTTTGTCCTTTGCCTGAGTAGCGAAGTTGCTGAATCCTAGAACAAAAACTAATGTTAGTAGAATCGACCCATATTTCATCCGAAACCTTTCTTTAAGTGTTTACTATCTAATAATTTAAGTTAGCACCCGTCTCTGATTAGAAAACCCTTGAGTTGCCAATTAATGCGATGCTTTTTTCCCAGCTTCGATAACGAAACAGATCCCTGCATTGATACAAACCAGAGATGCCGTGCCCATCCAGAACCAAGAGAGTCCGTCACTCTTGCGAACCACCGCTTCGCCGAAAAGGCAAAGTCCGAACCCATTGAGAAGCAAGCCTCCTATCGCTAACAACACCCAAGCTTTAAACATCCGAATTCTCCCAAGTCTTTTGTCCCTTAAACGTATAGATTCCCAGTTTTTGGGTGCGCCCACGAATTTCTCGCTCTCCTAAGGGCTCACTCTGAAATTCCCCCTCGATCAGCTGTTTGGTGGATTCTGAAAAAACGATAGGAAGTTTAAATTCCTTGGTCATTTCGCATAAGCGAGCAGCCACGTTCACTCCGTCACCAATGGCAGTATATTCCATTCGCTGAGAAGTTCCAATCGCGCCCGCCATAACCGTCGACGTATTCATTCCAATTCCAATACGCAATCGCTCCTTTCCTTTTGCCTCCCGCTTCGTATTCCAAAGTTCGATTTCTTGCTGAATATCCAAAGCCGCACGGACCGCACGAATAGCATCGTCGTTACTCGATATTGGAGCCCCAAACAATGCCATCACCCCATCGCCTATAAATTTGTCCACAGTTCCTGCATGTTTGTAAATAGACCGAGTACAAAGAGAGAAGTATTCATTCAACGTATCCACCGTTGCTTCGATTGCCCATTTTTCAGAAAGACTTGTAAACCCGCGAATATCGATAAACATCACCGTAATCTCGCAATTATTGGCTTTAAGAAAGTCTCTGAGATTTCCACTCCGATCAATCTCACTGACCACTTGAGGCGCTAAAAATCGACACAACTTCTCATAGCGCTGTGAATCATCGGCGACTTTGACACTCAATCGATGAATGTAGAATCCGGCAACCGCCATAAGAGCCATTAAGAAGGGAGCCCCAAATGAAACCTGTGCATTCCAAAAATAGTCATGAAACAGAAACAGATAACCCGTGACTACCGTTACAATCGCAACCAGAATACTGGGTCGACACAACAACATCGAAGCACCGAGAACCACCAAACTCCCTCCCGCCGTGTAGGCCATAATATTTTGCAGCGGATGCTCGTCGTCACGGCGCAGGAAGGTGTATGCGCACACGGTGGCGACATCGATCAAGATCGGCAAATGTTTCAGGTAGTTTTCGGCGAGCCATTTAGAGCTCCACTGAGTCGCCAAAGCCATCACCAAATAAGTAGCGGCCCAAACGATGATTTCATAGTGAGCTTGTGCGATCAAAGTAATCAGCGTTAATCCAAACGCTAGAACTACGCGAGCTCGACTAACAAAGTCCAGTTGCTTGAGCTGCCGGCTATCGTTGCCCGAATGCGTATCTGGCTTCCCCAATGCGATATCGATCAGAACAGGCACCGTTTGGTTGTAGCGCAGGGGCTCAAAAACTAAACTGTAAAACGTTCCAAATGGCAAAAAACCGGAGGCGACACTCCACCTCCGGTTTCTATCGGTCAATCCTCTGCTTTCTCACCATCCGGGCTCATCTTAACCAGCTTCGGATCAAATCGACCCAGTGTATCCACAAGGTCGGTCTGGGCCCGCATCACGGTCTCAATATCCTTGTAGACACCTGGAACTTCATCGATTCCGGCTGAAAGCACCTCAACTCCATGCTCTTTCAGTTCTCGGCGAACGTTTCCCCAGGCAAACGAATCTTTAGCCTGACGACGACTCATCACCCGACCCGCTCCGTGAGAAGCGCTATGCAGTGATGCATCATTTCCTTTACCGCGAACCAAATAGCCAGGAGAAGCCATCGAGCCGGGAATGATTCCGAGCACACCATTACCCGCAGGAGTTGCTCCCTTACGGTGCACAATCACTTCCCTATCTTCTTCATCAACACGATGCGTTTCCTTCCATGCGAAGTTATAGTGGTTTTCCACATCCAAGATCACCTTAGCACCTGCCTTCTTGGCAATGTGCTTATGGATCACGGCATGATTCGCCTCGGCATAACGTCCCATCAAGTTCATTGCCAGCCAATATTCAAGACCTGCCTCTTCGTCAAAAGTTAGCCACGACAAGTGCTTCATTTCCTTAGGTAACCCTTGTCGACGATTCATCGCAATCTTGCTGTAGTGAGCACACACTTGAGCACCTACTCCGCGCGACCCACTATGGCTCAAAAGAGCCATGTATTCGCCGGGTGGAATTCCTAGCGTTTCATCCACAACAGTGAAGGCTCCGAACTCAACAAAGTGATTTCCTGAACCGCTGGTTCCCAACTGAGCCCAAGCCTTGTCTTTAAAGCGCTTCGTGATTGGAGACACACTCCAATCTTCGTCCATCACATCATGGTTACGCGTTACTTGGAAGGAGGCTCCCATTCCGAAACGCGTCTCGTCTTCCAGAATATTCTTCAAGCGCCCCTTGTCGCCAGCCAAGTATTTGGCTGGACGATCGTAAACGCTCAACTTCATTCGGCAGGCGATATCGACACCAACGGCATATGGAATCACTGCTTCATCCGTAGCCAGCACTCCTCCAATCGGAAGTCCATACCCTACATGGGCATCTGGCATCAAAGCTCCAGCGACAGATACCGGAAGGGAACACGCGTTCACTAATTGCTTAATAGCCTCAGAATCCAAATCCTCACCCCACTGTTTCCAGGGCGCTGGTTGCTTACGCTGCTTAAATGCAGGCGCGTAAAGCTCACGTGCGAGTTCACTGCGCAGAGGATCGTTTAGGAACTGCCCAGGATCCGCGATCACTCCAGCCAATTCATCCGCCAAGCGCTCAGAATTTCCAGCCGCTTTCATGTAATCGCGAATGAACTCCTGTGCTAGATGGACCGCAGGGCCATCAGGAATTCCCATTTCTCTAATATCTTTAGCGTTCATATACGTTTTCTTGTTTGTATTTGGTTACACCTGAAATCCAAGTCTTGGCTTGGTCTTCTCGGTGCTATCTCTTTCACCAGCAAAAATTTCTGCCAGCGAAAACTCATTCCCTCCTTCTGGGAGGGATTTACCGATCGAGTCGGCTACCTTCTGCGCATCTACTCTCAGCAGGCGTTTGAAGGTGTGCCTGGCCACCAAGCGTCCTGGTCTCAATAGAGCCGGATCTAAGTGATCCAATGGGCAGTTCACCGTGCAAATCACTTGCAGCTTCAAAAACTCTCCTAACAAACCATCCGTGATGTTCAACAACACCGTCACTTCAGCTTGGTTATCACTACTTCGTGGTAACAGAGCTTCTTCTGCATCTTCTAAGATCACGACCATCTGCTTTTCCGGATACCATCGCCTTTGGCAGGCCCAGAAATCCACAAATGCGCTGTTCTTCAAAACCCCGAGATCCGAAGACGGAACAAAGTAGAACCGGTGGGAATCTTTAAGCTGATTCACCAAGCCTCGCAAATACGAGGTTTTTCCCGTTCCAGGCGGACCGTTCAACAGAGTAATCCCTGTATCGCGAGTTTCGAAGGCACTCACCAAAGTGTCATGCCAACCTATAAACTCAGATCCATAATGCAGCTGCAGCTGTTTGCCAGAGAGCTTACCTTCGTCCTTGATCTGAATACCCTGAGTTTGAATTCCCTCAGTAGTCGTCTTGATCAGTTGGTACGCAGCAGGTCGTGGCTTCGGACGCCGGTGATATAACACCCACAATCCTTCCGCCACATCTCTTGCGTGGCCACGGTCCCGAGCGAATACAGTCACGCGACTTCTACCCACTTCGATGAGGCATCGGGGGTCCAACTTGAGGACTGCATAGTTGTAGTATTCGCGCTCAACCCGTTCTGGATTGCTTTCACGATCATCATAGGATCTCGTTCCCATAACGCAGTCGGCGAAATCCGACAACATCGAGGCGACTTGTAGCGGACAATCAATCGTAAACTCGTGCCACGTTCCCATGGTCAATTCACGCGCAAGCGCCTGCTCCAACCAATCATCTAATCCGCCGTTAAGTCCCAATTGTATTTGCGGAATCTCTCGTTCCACCAAACCCAATTCGGCAAATCTATCGTTTAGTTTCATATGTTTCTTACTATTTAAAGTCTTCCGGGCTCTTGCATGGCGCAAGCCACCCAGCAATTGTGATTTAATTCTAAAAATGAGTGGCACTTGCCTGTGCCTGAGGAAGAGACTTCGCTGGCTAGGAAGCCTCGAACAGGATAGAAAATGCACACTGCGGAATCCAATCAAGTCCAGTTGACTCGATGTTCCTTGATTCCAATTTTGTATTCGTATTTCGTCTATGCATGATACCTCCTGTTAAGAGACTCCAAGACATAAGCAGATCTGCATGGAAAGTGCATTGCATAAAATCATAGATTGCTGTACTGAAGAGTCATGTTTGAAAACCTGTTTGCCCATCGTGGACTTTCGTTAGATCGTTTACGAAGCTTTCTCGAAGTCGCCGAAGCGGGAAGTATTGTCGGTGCTGTTGATGGCGATCCGGTGCGCCAAAGCCAATACAGTCGCCAAATCGGAGAACTCGAATCGTTCTTTGGTGTCGAACTCGTTCGTCGCGCTGGGAAGCGCCTCCAGCTCACCCCACGTGGCAAACAGCTGGCTGCTGCGGCCCGCGCTCAGTTGCAAGGCTTGTCCGACTTTCAGCAAGCCTGTCAAAATGCCCCACTAAACTTTCACATCGGAGCCGGCGACAGTCTCCTGCAGTGGCTTATTATTCCACAAATGTCACGGTTTCAGGAGCTATTTCCTCGGACCAAACTCTTTCTCTACAATCATCGCTCACGTGATATCGCCGAACGTCTCGTCGACCTCCGCCTCGATTTCGGCGTGGCTCGAGCCAGCATCATTGGGGCTCCTCTTAGCCAGTATTCCCTAGGAAGTGTGACCTACGGGCTCTTTGTCCCAAAGAAGATTCAAAAAGGAGTCGCTCAATGGAGCGATGAGCGACTGCTTCAAGAGCTTCCATGGGTCACGTTGGGCAGCGATGGAGAACTCATGGAAAAGTTGGTTCGTGCCTGCCTCCAAAAGAAAATCCAAATCAATTTCTCGCTGATTACTGAAAGCTTTCCCCAAGCAGCACGGGCCGTGCACTCAGGATGCTACGCAGCCATCCTTCCCCTTCATGCTGAGAATGACTTCGATCCATCGGAGATAGTCGTCAAGAATTCCCCTTTCCTCAAAACCTGCGCTCGGAAAGTCGTGCTGGCTTGGAACCCCAAAATGCTCACATTCCGTCCGGGAGCCGATTCCGCCCGTGAGTTTTTACAGAAGTACCTAAGGCTGAAAACAAATCGTTAACCAACAATCATCCGAATGCAAACAGCTTGCTTTCGTGTTTACTCTATGGCTAGGTAAACCCATGAAGCATTTCCTATCTATTATCCTATTTTCTTTAGCTGTTGTTCCCTGTTTGCGAGCCGAAGTCGAAACGAAGGAGGTCGTTTACCAAGCCGGTGAAACAGCCCTCCACGGATTCTTAGCTGTCCCTGAGAACGAGGAAAAGGCTCCTGGTATTTTGGTCGTACATGAATGGTGGGGCCACAATGACTATGCGAGAAAGCGGGCGACCATGTTGGCCGAGCTCGGATATACGGCACTTGCCGTGGACATGTATGGTGAAGGTAAAAACACTTCTCACCCTAAGGACGCAGGTGCATTCTCACAGGCCGTCGTCAATGACCCCGAAGCGGCTACGGCTCGCTTTACTGCTGCTCTCGAGTTCCTCAAACAACAACCTTCCGTCGACTCCAAAAAAATTGGGGCTATTGGCTATTGTTTCGGAGGAGCCGTTGTTCTTAATATGGCCCGCCTTGGGGTCGATCTGGAAGGCGTGGTGAGTTTTCATGGGGCTCTTGATTCCTTTGTCGAAGGTAAAAGTCCAATCAAAACACGCATCCTCGTCTGTCACGGAGCCGACGATGGATTCATTCCCACCGAAAAGATCGAAGCGTTTAAAGAGGAAATGAAGGCAAGCGAAGCCGATATGGAATTTATCAGTTATCCGAGAGCGAAGCACAGCTTCACCAATCCTGGAGCTGATGCCAAAGCGAAAGAATTTGGTATCGATCTCGCCTATGATAAAGAGGCCGATACTAAGTCTTGGATCGATATGCAGAAGTTTTTCAAAGCCACCTTTGAATAAGTAAGATGACCGATTGAGCTTTAAAGGAAAACTAAGGTCTTCTTTTAGAGTGCAGGTGCCGTAGCAGAAGTTTGAGGGCCACGAGAGGCCTTCACAACCGATTCTTCAAATACTTTCTTAGGAACGATAAAGATCTCAGCCTTTCGAGAATCTGGATCGTGATAGTTAGAAGATGCTTGAATACTACCCCAGGAGATCAGAAAGACTTGTTTATCGGGAAAACCTGAATCTTTCATCATGTTTGCCAAGCTACGTGCGCGTTTTGCCCCCAACCAAAGATTCGAGCCATGTCCGCTCCACTCCATTACCGGGGTTGAGTCAGTATTTCCAATAGCGGCTGCATAAAACGGGTTTTCACCCTCGGCGTTTTGCTCATTAAAGACTCGAGCAATGTCACTTAACTTAGGAATCAAAGAATCATCCTGAAGCCGAGAAGATCCTAACCTGTAGGGCGAAGCGATACCTGAAATAAGGATTCCATTGTTTAACACTCTGACCGACAAGCCCTCAATCGCATTTAGACTTTTAGCCAGCGTTTTGATATCCATTTGCTGACGACTTGCGATGAATTCAACTTGCTGTTCTTTTTTGAGATACTGATCCAATTCAGACTCAGTAATCCTCATTTTCTTGCGAAGATCGGTCAGTTTGGTCTCAGCAGTCCTCTTAGCTTTTCTGAGACCCTGATTTTCTTCTGCCAGCTGCTGAACCGTGATATCTACGGCTTTCTTTTCGTTTTGCAATCGACTATGCTCTGCGGCAGGAACGGACCCACTGAAATTGAAAAAATAAACCAATATACCGATAAGAAGTGACAGGACAGCAGCGGCAGCGAATCCCCACACAAAGTAGGCCTTAGGTTTCATGGGCGGTCGGGTCGTGCTCATAATTTGTTTTATTTAATACACTGTAACATTGTCCATATTTCAATGGTACGCAACGTCTTTTTAACGATATCTTTTCTTGATGACATCGCCATTTCCAGCCCAACTCATTCAGCGTATGCTCGCCCTGGGAATCCACGAGGAGGATCTCGAGGAACGGTTTGATCGTGCTTCCGGGCCAGGTGGGCAAAATGTGAACAAAGTTGCCACCTCGGTCTTTCTTAGACACTACCCGACCAACGAAACCGTTCAGTGTGATGTGTCCCGTTCACAGGCTTCCAATCGAGTATTAGCCCGAGAACGGCTATGCGAGAGGCTGGAACGTAAGCAGCATAGTGAAACGCTACTGAAAGCACAGAGACGTAGGAAGAAGCGACTTCAAACGCAGGGCCGCCCCTGGAAGGTGAAAGAGGAAATCCTAAAATCTAAACGACATCGATCTGAGACAAAGAAAAATCGGCGAGTTCGGAAAGAAGACTACTAAGACGCATCTTTGGAAGAATCGAGCTCGGCCGTCTGCTTTAATGCCGCTTGAATCTTAGTTTCAGGAACGGTTCTAAGCTTCTTCGTGATCCCAAACTTGCTAAAGCCCCAAATGAGCCATTTGGTGGGATCCCAGTGCCAAGGACGAATGCCGTTGCGGTAATCGTGCTGAAATTCGTGGTGATAGTTATGATATCCTTCACCGAAGGTAAATAGTGCCATAATCCAGCTATCTCGAGCGCTACATCTCCGGGAATAGGGCTGGTTGCCAATACTGTGGCAGAGGGAATTGATGCAGAATGTACAGTGCTGGACGCACACCGTTCGGAGCACACCGCCGAACAAAAATCCACCGAGGGCCCCTACCCAACCACCAATCAGTGCTCCGATAATAGTCGGAAATATAAATCCAACCACGAAAGCGATTTCTAACCAGTGACGATGTTGCCACATAACAAATTTGTCTTTTTGGAGATCCGCCACGTTATCATAGGGAGGAAGCGGCTTTAATTTAAATAGGATCCAACCAATGTGTGCATGAAAAAATCCTCTGCTGATATCGTAAGGATCTTGATCGTGGTCGGTATGCTTGTGATGACGACGATGGTCGGACACCCAGTCCAAAGCTGAATTTTCAAACGCGGCTGCTCCAAAAACTAAACAAAACCATCGCAACGGCGCTGCTGCTTCGAACGCCTTGTGAGCAAATAGGCGGTGATATCCGAACGTAATGCTTAATCCACTAGCACAAAACAACACCAAAAACAGTGCAACCGTGTACCAAGGAAGACCAAAGAAG
>JBCCKK010000032.1:0-16940 GCA_039027395.1 Verrucomicrobiota bacterium
CCTCGACCGCGTCGCGCCTGGCTTAAGAGGATCGCAATAGGTGTAACGCTCTTTGTTTTAATAAGATTCATCCAAGCGGATTTGTTGCTCCAAGGGTTGCATTTACGCGGTCTACAGCACGACCTAGCAATTACGAACCGCATACTATACAGAATTGAAAACCTCCCCAACCTGAGTCTAGATAAAACTTATAGAGTGATTTTTTTAGGAAACTTGCCATCGGTAAGAAAGAAATGGTTTGACAAGCTTGGCCCGGACTACGATATCGCGGGTGCCGCACATATTCCGCTGAGCTTTCCCCAGTTTTGGAATCCAGAGGCTGCGATGAATCTTCTAGGTAGTAAGGTAAGACTTCAGTCCGGTCTCACTACAAGAGAGAAAGAGATGGCTAAAGTTAGGGAGGATTTTGCCAGACGAAAACCCGGTAAATGGCCTAAGCCTGGCTCGGTTTTTGTCATAGATGACTTAATTGTTGTTAATCTGAATTCAGACCTACGGTAGAGGTCGTTATTACTTTGAGTTTCCATATTTCTATCGAGAATACCATTTTCTATTCTTCCCTACGATAACGTTTTTCTGTCTTCCCGTAGTGTCCCCACAATTTCGGATCCAGAGAGTACGTTGGCTCTAGGGCTTTGGCCAAGTATTCGCCTCCATGTCTGTCGATGTCGAAGACTATTAATTTTCCGGTCTTATCGGAAAAGAACCCGGTAACTCTATCATGATGACTTTCCCACTGATTCCGCCATAGCTTTACAACATCTTGGTCGTCTATGAGACCATAATGCTCACGAAAGCGCTTTATCTGATTGCCCCCATGGTTTAGCCGGCTTTGAATCCAATCTTCGACGTTTCGTGTGTTCAGAATAAAGAAACTCTCCGGATATGATTCGTAAATTTCGCGAAAAAAAAAGTGGCCTTCAAAGAGACCCATGAACGCTGGAGTTGTAAGGTCGGAATAAAAAGCATACTCCTCATGCCCATGAAACGGCGCTTTTGCTGTAGTAAGGTTTTCCATCATTGAGCGAGCAACGGTGCCTCGCTCTATTTGTTTCCCATCTATACCATTCATGAAGTGTACCGAGGGAATTCCGTTGCGCATGAAGAAATGATACAGGGATCTTGTACCGCATTTATTGAAGCCAATCTGAATAATCTTTCTCACGACAAAGTCCGTTTTACCTTAATCCGCATCTTTTTAGCTAAGTCCTCCGGGGGATTTTCTCACTTTCGCCCGCGATATTTAAAAGATTACACATTGGCTTCGGCAACGAAAATAGTAGAGATTTATCCAAAAAAAATTTTCATTTTCTTTGCATTGAATTAGTGGCAAAAATATTTTGGATAACAATTATAGAAAACACCATCTGGTTTTCCTCGACCACTTTCCTTTATGCTAAAAGCGTATCCAGGACTTCGCTTACTGGTATGTTAATATTAGCCTCGCTGTCGCCACTGACCAACCTGAAGGTATAGTCCTGACATCGCTTGTATTTGTGGTAGAAACTACGGTCAGGGCGGTTGTATGCACAAAACTCAAGTATTTTGCAGTGCTCAGGGCAGAAAATAGTGTTAGCAAAAGAACTCCCATGTGCCCCAGTAACAAATTTCGCGTTGCTAAAAAGCCTAGTAGTTTCTTCTACTGTTTCGTCACCAGTAACTAATGTGAATCCTTTTGCTAAAAGAACTTTAAGTACGTCGCTTTCATTCAAGACAGAACGACTACCAGGCCGAACATGATTTCGCGACAGATATAATAAGGTGTCTGAACTCGGTTTTTTTTCGCTGACGTACGAATCGTAAACCCAGTCATAAATCTTTGGATTAAAATCGGTTGGAGCGGCCTGCCAGGGTGAAACCCAAAGAGAAGGTACTATGGCCGGCTCTCGGAGCCACAGCAACCGTTCTCTAGCTATCCCAAGCTTGCACATATGACCTTCGAAATCGACAATTCGTCTTGCGTCCGAATGAAGTATCTTCCACGGTTCGGGCACTCTTGAAATAGCGTGGTACAACTTCTGAAGAGAATCGAATAAATGCCCGTACGGGTACCATCCAAAAACGTTCAAGATCGAAATGTAGTTTATGCCATCCTCAAGAGTGCGCATGCGACCTCGGCAACCATTTAAGGAACGAGCGAGGAGTCTCAACATTTTTTTCCTTCTGTCGAATTCCTCCTCGAAGGCATATTCGTTACGGATCGTCCTTTTCATTGGGTTGGGTATCCAGTGGAGAATCTCGTCGGCCTGCTCAAAACAAGGGCTTCCATTCGGAAGGATGATTAGTCCTGTCGCCGCATCTAGAGTACTATTCTTGTAGTTGGTGAGCTCACTGTCCGGTCGCGTGAACAAACTGTACATAACGATCTCTCTTTTCCGATATCAGTCTTGGTTGGGCTTTAATATTGAAAACGAAAAGCAAGAAGCCGCTCGTTCGGCAGACTAAGCACAATTTCAATCACTTGGTAGTTGCCAGATAGTGGCTAACAGTAAAAATTCTAGGCTCGAAATCCATGAGAAAGCTCGGTAGGCCAGTATATAATGTCATTGCTTTAGCATTTACGCGCCAACAAAGGCAATGTCTAAGTTAACGGTCCTGGAAAGATGGCTCCAGTTACTTCCATAATTCACTCAAACTGCAAATTCAGTCTGCTGTCCTTTAAAGGGTCCAGGTAAAGGGGTCGGGATCCTGTGAATCCGAATATTCACCTTGTCACGCCCTATTTCGATTCTGGGAGCAGCTCCCGACAAAGGGAACTCGATGAGTGCCTCCATGAGAACGTTTCAAACCCGCTGATTAACAGAATAATACTTTTAGTAGATCAAGGGGCGACAGTCTCCGTTACTTCGGCGAAAATCTCCGTCGTAGCGGTGCATAAACGTCCCACCTATCGAACATGGCTGGATATTGCAGAATCGGCACCTGACGGCACTATCAGCGTTCTAGCAAATAGTGACATTGCGTTTGATGAATCCATAGGAAGGCTAGAGCAGTTACTCACAGAAAGAAATACATTTATCGCGCTTAGCCGATACGAATTCCAAAGCGGAGAGGTGAAGAAGCACCCAAATCCGCACTGGTCGCAGGACACCTGGGTAGTGCGGACGGGCTCCCCTTTTTCAGACCTACTAAAAGATCGCCTCGATTTTGAACTTGGAGTACCTCGCTGCGACAATCGCGTCGCATATATTTTCGCAACGGCGGGCTGGAAGATAGTGAATCCTTATGATCAGGTTCGTAGTGTTCACTTCCATGAGTCCAATGCCAGGAACTACGACAAAAAAAGTGATACTCGAATACTTGGCGGTGTAGCCTATGTGCACCCGCTAGTGAAACCAGGAGGGCATTCCGACCTGGAGTTTGATATTTGGACGTTGGGCAGCCCGGCCGTCAGGAAATTATCACTCAATCACAGCTTAGAACGTTGGAAGGCAAGCGCGATTCTGAAGTCTAGAAATTCATCGCACAGTTCGGACATGCGAGACGAAAATGTCGACAGTTCGTGCGTGGAAAGTTCTAACCGCACCACTGATCTGCGTATCGCAAAGGAAGTGCTCGAACACGGAACTGAGCTCTATAGAGATATCAAGGCAAATTTTTCAGTGTTAGAAGGCCCTAAGCACTTCCTGATTCAATATGGATTCAATCCTAAAGATTGGACGTTGCTTGGGAAAAATGCGGAAGAGCTTGAGCTGAAGTTTTCAAGTGTTACGGAGGCCGTCCGTAAGTTATTCGCGGTCAATGATCTTCAGATAAGGTCTAAACCCACATGCGATAATGACGCCAATTTCTGGCAGTTTCCTTGCCTGACCGAAAAGCAGGCCTACGACAATCATTGGGCGCAAGAATCCGCTAACTTCATGAGGTTAGGTTCAGACAATATCAACTTCTATACGGGTTTACCTTGGGCAACTTACATAGACCGCAAAGTATTCCCGAAGCACACACTGCAGGCACTAGTGAAGGTTGTGAGCATGTTGAAACGGATAGCGAATAGCTGTGATGTTTCGCTGCGCTGTCATTCTGTTTGCCAGCATATCCGGTGGCGCGAAGTTTATGAGCTTGCTCCTAAGTTAGGAATCACAGACCTGTGGGTAAGTCATTGCACAGACTTGGCGACAAAGGAGAACGCCACTCTAAATTCTGTTGTTGACCTGCACCCATGGAGCCTCTACGCCGTCAACTACTGTGACCCCGCGCGGACGATTGGCCTAGAAACTGGTAAACCTATGGCAGAACGCAAGCTTCTTGCGAGCTTCATCGGCGCGTATATGCCGCACTACTTATCAGATGTAAGGGTCAAACTGTGCAGTTCAATCGCGCAGCTTGATCGAAACGATCTCTTGGTCGACCTTGGAAAGATATGGCATTTCAATAAATCAGTCTATGATCATCAAGTTAAGGGGAAAGAGCTTGATGATGCCCATTTAAATGATCTAGAGAAGTCAGCTTATCGATACAATCAAGTACTTTCTGATTCAAAGTTTTCGTTGTGTCCTGCAGGAGCAGGGCCGAATACACTTCGCTTCTGGGAGTCTATTGCCATCGGCTCGATACCAGTTCTGTTCGAGAAAAATCTTTTACTTCCCGTCGCCTATGCAAACGAGTTATCTCATCTATGTGTTTATTGGGATCAACCAGATCAAGGCGACGAGCTAGTGAAGCATCTTGAGCGGTTTAGTGTTGCAGAGCTCCAAGCACGAAGTGATCGTCTGCGAGACATCTATTCGAAGATCGAGAAAATGACCTGCTTCAAATGATATGACTAAGCATAATGCTATTCCTGAACTTTTTACGAGCTTTCCGCGGCAGACTATTATTGCTGACGGATCCTCCGTATATGACTTCCTCGGGGGCTCAGTCAAAGGTGAGTATAAGTTTGGCTGGGATAAGAATTGTCCTTCCAGCGGCAGAGAGATCACTCCACCTTTTCCCGGCTTAAATGAGTGGACCATAGACTGGGTCGCGTGTTTATTAGCGGCGAAACTCGCGAAGGACTGTTTTCGCGTAATCGAACTTGGCGCGGGTTATGGACATTGGGCCGTAGCCTCCGTACTTGCATTCAAGAGCATTTCCCCCAAAAGACCCGCCAGCGTATTTGCAGTCGAAGCGGATAAAACGCACTTCAACTGGTTGGAGGAGAACATTCAGACCAATCTAGGGCGTTTTCATGACGTTAGCAGCGATCTTCGACACGCGGCGGCTGGCCTGGATGGTGTTATTTCATTCCCTTTTCTGACCAACCCTGCTGAGGACTACGGAGCTTCATACAACAACTCGCAAAGCGAACGATTTATTGAAGTGCCATGCTACTCTCTGAGTACTGTTTTTAGAAACATTGGAAATGAGCGCGCCAATCTACTTCATTGCGATATCCAAGGCGCTGAAGCTGATTTGATAGCGCAACCTGGATTTGGTGGCTCCATGAAACATGTCGACGTCGCCTTGTTTGGGACTCACAGATCTGATGACCTTCATAATCAAGTTGTTGATACTTTGATCAACTGTGGCTTTCGGATAGCAGTTGAGTGGCCTCGTAATAGCGCTATCGAGACGACGTACGGACAACTACAAACCAATGACGGTGCAGTACTAGCTATACACAGTGATTTGTTCGGACAAGCGAATAGACTCACCGAGTTCGAGCATTTGCAAGGCAAAGTCGTTGAACCGATCTAACCCCAAACTAGCGCGATCAATTCTCCTTTCATCACGAGTTTATGACCCATGTCGCACGATCACTCTCAAACTTAAATCCATACTTTTGGCAAAAGGAGCGTACAGCTTTTTGCACGGGGAAGCCTTGGTCTGCTCCCCAAGTCCAGTCGTCTCCGCTAAGTACGGCATCTGGAAAAAGCTCAAGCGCCACCTCGAGGTCATCCAGAAGCTTGTCGCTATCGAAATAAATTAGTCCTGGAACAACACCGATACCATGCAGTTCCGTAAGTACGTCAGGCGATTTTGCTTTCACCGGGATGAAACGATCTTCAAACCCACGACAGTTAGCTATTGCCGAGGCGAAGGGCCCATTCTCCTTAACCGAAGCAATGAACGCAGCACGATCTGTAATTTTTGAAAAGCATGGTTCAAAAACAGGGTTGCCGTCGTATCGTTCAAGTATCGCGGCAAAGTTTGCGGTCCACGGATCAATGCAAATAACTTTGACTTTCGGATTCGACTCTAGCCATTGGCGTGTCGACCCGCATAGAAACCCACCTATCTCTATCATCAAATCAATATTTTGATTCAAGATAGCATCGGTTACTAATTTCCGACCGCCCCCATCAAGAGAGAAATAGTATGATCCTATACTGCGAGTGTTAGGAACTGGATACCGCGCCCGCAACTCCGCTTCCCAAGATTGCAATTCTCTGTCTCCATATCAATTCAGTTTTTGAAAAAATTAAGAAATAATCAATGCGATCAAAAATTCACTTGCTAACCTTAATCACACTTTTGTAGTTCGCATTAACCGATCGAGAAGCCTCAAA
This sequence comes from Verrucomicrobiota bacterium, assembly GCA_039027395.1. Lineage (GTDB taxonomy): Bacteria > Verrucomicrobiota > Verrucomicrobiia > Methylacidiphilales > JBCBYL01 > JBCCKK01. The sequence goes on from JBCCKK010000032.1 coordinate 6,492, forward strand.
ATACTTCTTCAGATAGATCTGAAGAACCTGTACCGACCATCTACACAATTTACTCAACTTACGATGCTTCACTCCCTCTCTAATGAGCGCTTGTAGAAACACCAACGATGGCGGCCACGCGTTACTTTCCTTCCTTAAACTAAGCCTTCGATACTCTCGGTATACACCCCATTCTACGGGAACGTAACCAACACGTGAACGGAGCATTGAAAAAATCTCATCCACGAATTCCAGACTAGCAATCGAGGTCTTTGATTGACTGTGAAGTCGAGTGGCTGCCAAGACCTTGTTTATGTACAGAATATCGTTCGTCATTTCGCTAATACGAATCCATAGATCGTAGTCCATACAGAACCTGAGTCTCCGATCTATACCACTCACCGCTGCGTAAATATCCCGCTTAAAAAAAGCTGATGGCTGCGATACGTAGCAAAAAGTCTTCAAAAACTCCCTGTCAAACCTCAAAGTGGGATACAACCCCAGAATCTGATCCCCTTCATCGATAAACCAAGAATCGCCGTAGACTAATTGCGCGCCAGTTGAACTGAAGATGCGCGCTACGTTCTTGAGTGTCTCCGGCATCAAGATGTCATCAGCATTTAGCCAACCAAGAACGTCAGCGTCAGTCTGAAAAAAGCCTTTCTGAAGCGCGTCTGATTGACCATTATCAGGCTCTATAATCAGACTTATTTGCGGGAACTCTCTGACAAGCCGCTTGAGTACGTCCTGACTTCCATCGGTACTCTCTGCGTCGTAGACTACGTACTGGAGTTCGTACACGCCTGGCGCTTGAGCGATAACACTTCGAACCGCCCGCTCAACGAAACGTACTTGATTGAATGATGGCGTTACAATCTTGAATTTAATAGGAATTGGGTCGGAGCTTTCTCTCAACTGTCCCAGCCTCATTGCCAACAGGTTTCAATAGCTCTACATTCTTCTTTAATACACTGACTTAGCACCTTAGCCGATTCGTGAAATCTGAAGGCTCTGGACCAAGTATTCGATACATCCAAGATCTTGATTTGAGGCAAGCCAAATAAAAAGCTCCAATCAAATGATCCCAAGGCAGTATTTTAATTGAGTTCTCTCTTCGCACTAATTCCATCTCGGGCATTCCAAGCTCGTTCATTAACACACTTGTTTTTGCTTCCGCGTGCTCCCGAAAAACCGCGAAAAATTGATCTGAGTGTTTGAAGTTCTTACCAGCTTTCATCATGCGGGCAAACAGATCGTAGTCCATTGCAAACTGATATTTTTTATCAATTCCGCCGACAAATTCCATGGCAGACCTTCTCCAAAATGCTGCCTCTTGAGGAATAAAATCCCAACGGAGCATTACGTAATCAACGTGGACGGGCAACTTCCAGTAGCGTATTAAATTGTTATCGGCGTCCACAAAGATACGATCGCCATAAATCAGGTCAGTGTCCGTATGTTCATTCATTAACTGCCTAATTCTCTCGAGAGTGCCAGGCAGAAAATAGTCATCACTGTTTAAGTAGGCTACTATTTCCCCTTCTGCAAGTGCGAATCCCTTCCTAAGCGCATCGGCTTGACCACAATCCGGCTCCGAAATTATCGTTGAAACTCTGGACTTGTATCGCTCCAAAATTGAAGCAGTCTCATCACTCGAACCGCCGTCCACCACAATATATTGGACGCTGACATTCTGTTGTGAAATAACACTATTTAAAGTTTGCTCAATATAACGACCCTGGTTAAGGGTCGGTGTCACTATCGTAAAGTCCATACTGATCTATTTTCTTACCGAGCGGCGATCTGACTTAGGAATAATCATAGGCTCGCATGAACGACTCAAATATATCGTTTAAGTTCGTGATTGTTGCCGAACTCAGTTTATCCCTGTGGTCGCCGGGGTGAACTTGCCGGACGTGCTCAGACTCTACCTCTGACTCAGGAATAAAGTCATAACGTTCGGCTACCTTTTCTACTATTTCTTTTTTTATTGGAAGTCTCAATACTTCAGCTGACTTACCCAACCAATCGACCTTATTATAGATATAGTCTTCGTAGCGAAAAACCGTTAGTGAATCTTGCTTGAGACGACGAGTATATTCATTGAATGAGTGAACATATTGATGAGAATTTCGCACAACCCAATCATCGATTGAGATCGTTTTGGAAAAATCTCGAGCGCGCAGTAAAGCTTCCTGCCCATTAGGAATATGGTGACTCTCCTTTATTGAAAAATACTTAGATACAAGCATATCTCTGGGATCGCGAACCAGCAATATAACTGGATGGCCATCAGCTATATGGAGATCAAAGGTGGGAAAATGGCGAAAGCCGGTATGGACATAACCTTCTCTCCGCAAACATACTATAGCGTCGCTGTCGACGTCAGAGGTAGTTACTCCCTGGCGGAAAGCTTGTTCGAACAGCGAAAACCTGGAAATTTGAACCTCTTTACAATACGCAGTAATCATATTGTCCAGCAGAGTACTACCACTCTTCCAGTACGCGAAAAGGTAACTGCTCTTGTACCCTTTTGTTGGGCGCGGTAGTCGAATGCTGTATCTCTTTCCAAGCTTTGATTTTAAAAATATCTTCTCGTTTTTCGAAGAAAATTTACCGAACACGAGACAGGAACCTTTCAAGAAGATTAATAAACCTTGTGAACAGGGCCTCCCCGCCAAACTTTGACCTGATGAGACGCAGAAAAGAGACGTTTGAGTGCAATTCATCAATCGAAATTTCTTCATCCGCGTAGCTTATGAAAGATCCCGACCTATCAAAACCTCGCTTTAATTGAGAATCACGAACTTTTCCACTACTCCATGGTGACGGTAGGAAATCGTACTCAGAATATTGCAAGTTTAAGGGGCATCCTTCCGTCTTTTTAAAATTGGCGGTGACAACATGAGATAGAGCTATCGTTTCGGGGTCGGATTTAACCGAAGACCTGAGAACTTCAAAAAGAGCAAGGCAATCGTAAAACCTAAGAGATGATCTATCCTCATCAGAAAATAGTGAATTTGAAAATAATATGTTTCCAAGTGGTATTCGCGTGGCGTCGGAGGAATCAAGCGAGCGCTCACTTATACGATCATATCCGCCATTAAGACCTTTTATAAAATAGCGGATCATCTCGCCATGAAAACGCAACTCTTCGAAGTCCGCAAAAAAAGGACTGTACGCGCTTAGTGCTTCCGTTTCGCGGCAGACAAGCAGAAGATTTGATACATGAGAAGGTGACCATTCAAAGCCCTCGCTGTACCAGACATGGTAGTTTCCTCCTTTACTGGCTACAGTTTGTATTGTTTCTCCAATACGAAGTGCGGCCTTAGAATAGTAATGAATCTCGTATTCTTGCGTTTCAAATTTTCCTAACGCTTCACTTGCCGATATACCGATGTCGTATGTCGTATGGACTATCAACTTAAGGCGTACGTGCAATTGTTTAGCGAGATTACGAAGACATCGATCCACTTCATCTTGAGCAAAATTTCGCAACAGGTAATGAACAAGCACGGTTACACTTTCTTGCTTATCTATTTTGCCAGCTAGAGAAATCAGGTCTTGCCTAGCCACAGCACGAATTTCATCAAGCTGCAGCTCAAGAGCAAACTTTTTTAGAAAAACCTCCTGCGCTTTTTCTGCCATTTCGATCGCTTTTTCCCAATTTTCGCGCACCCAATCTACTTGCTCAAGTATATTTAAGGCAGTTTCGTCACTTGATTGTCCATACTCAAAAAACCTAACGGTGTCTCCAAAATGCTCAACTACGAAAGGGTTGCGGTCACTAATAATAATCGCGCACGCCGCGCAAGCCTGAAATATTCTTGTTGACACTAATCCACTTCGAAAGTGTTGCTCCGAGGAAAGCACTAACGCGACTCCTGAGTCTATCGTTTCTTTCAGTATGCTAATTCCGCCATCGAAGGGTAGTTCTCCTAGGTATCCTTTGACCCCAGTCCACAGTTCCACGCCGTTTTGCTTTCTCAACCCAAAGAACCGAAACATCCCAGACTTTCCGAGAGTTTCGAAAAGACCATTGTGCCTTAAAATACTCCCTCTTTTTCTCGCCGTTTTTTCCCAGTTTGTCCCAATGTAAAAAACGCTGAAGTCTTCCTCTGTCCTAGAGCTAGCCCAACCCTTCTTATTTCCGATAAGTGACCGGGGAATAGTCGTATAGAGGGCTGGTGACTCAATCGGCGATAGCCCGACTGGCGTACAAGAAGAGCAAACCTGGCTTGCGTAAGCATCTACGAGTTCAGAACCTCCTGATAGAACTCGATCATGACTGCGCAAGCAGTCCATTAGATACAAGAGATGTGGTTCTGAGACTGGCTCCCCTGTAAATGGATCATCAACCAAATACTCAAGTGGATTCCAGTTGACGACATAAGATAATTTTCCTAGCCATTTCGGATTCGTGTAGTGCAGATTTACAACCACATCAAAATCATAGAACCCGCACTCGGCTCCAGTGACATTACCCGATCTATCTAGAATTCTTCCGACAGGGTCTATAATTGAGGCCTCTTCACCGGACGCCTCAAGGACCGTGATCATTCTGAATATAAGATCTAGCTCAGAGTTTCGTTTACCCGGCCAGTTGTGAACAAAAGCAAAGGCGAGCTTTTTTTTCCCTTCTACAGGAAAACACGAAGATGAAGATCCCACGGGACTAGTCGAGGAGCCGCTTCAACAAGGGAGCAGAAGACCTCTCGGCAAGCACAACTCTCGAGACAGCGATCCCACCCTCCCGCCACTCTTCCGAATTTGATTTTGAAGATGAGAGTGGATGTGTAGCAGGTACACTCACTTCTAAAGCAATAGCGCCAAAAAGCCCGTCTGGGAGCTTCGATTCAAAGCAGAACATTTTCCCTTTAGTGAACGTTCGATGCTCCACCTCGATCCCGTTCAGCTTTAAGGTCGCTGATTCTGCGTAAGATGGCCGAACGATTGCGACAAAGAAAACTTGTACGTAACGGGCATTCTCTGGAGCTGCTATTCGCAACTTCGCGTGAAATTCACGTCCAACGGTCCACGCAAAGCGATTACCATCTTCGTCGGTTTCAATATCGTGGAAGTTTCTATAGTCGTGCAGATCGTCCACACTAACTTTTCTTACTGTCTCTGGTTTTATCTCTTGATCAGATCTCGAAGAACCATTTTCTTGATTTTCATTATCTAAGCTTGCTAGCAGTAAATCCTCTACTATCTTCACGCGAGTGGATAATCTACCAACCTCCAGAACTAGCTTTTCAAAAGCATTTGCTAACTCGGAGTCCCCCACTTTATTCAGATCAAGCTGGATTTTCGAGTTTAGCTTCGCAAGCTCAGCATCGGTAATTTTGGCGATAAGCGCCACTTCGTCTGATGTAGTTCGATCGCTCATTCTTTACCTTTTTACGCATTTGTTAGATAAACACTTAAGCAACTTCGATTTCATAATCGAGCTTTTCGCATAAGCCTCGATAACTAGCTGAAGCCAATATCTCACTAAGTAGCGCGTTCGGAATATCGCGCCTTGGCCGGGGTTTAATTTGATCAGATGATCGACCGCTGTCTCCTGTGAGAGAAAAAGCTGAGTAGCTTTCAAGCGAGTCCGCATTAAATTTTAGCTGCAAATCGGTACATAGCGAGGCTGTGATCTTCAAAGGCTCCTCTACAAAGGATTCGTAGCTATAAAGTTTTGCATCACGATGGTGATCTAGAAATATAAGATATCTTTTACAGTATTCCTCAAAGGTTTTGGGCTCAAAATGAACCCATTCGTTGGCTATCAGAGATAAATAGGAATCGATGGGGTGCCGAACAGTAACTACTGAGATCACTTCGAAATTATTCTTCAGCAACCTTCCCATAGACGGCTGTAGCCTGGGCACCCCCCCCACACAGAACTGGCTATGAGAGTGATCTCTTAGAACTAGACGAATACCTCGATCTTGCGAGTGATTTTTGATTGCGGTTAAACCTGCTAGAAAAACTGCCCCAATCAGTTCGGGATCTATCTCTCGGCCGGAGCTCTTTAAAAGTTTTATAAGGTCCGTAGGTGCGAAATTTGACTTTCTTAGTGGAAGAGAACTGAACGGATCGATCTCGCTGAGAACGAGGGTGTTTGGCATCACAGCTAAACACTTGGATATTAAAGTCCCTCCGGTACAGGCAAAATGATGAAGTATGCGAACTGGCTCTTGATCTTGCGCAGTTGCTGCCGTCAATTCACGACAACGCGCAAGCAAGCTCATCTCCCCGAGCGAGGATTCGCTAGCGGTGGAAAACAAGTGTTCGGCCTCTCTCAACACTTGGCCACAACTCGCGACTAGATCGTTTAGAGTGTCGAGAGTGGACCCGTCCCTTTCCCTGTTCAAACCGAGCGGGCTCGCTCGCTAAGCATCTGGGTCACTATCAACAGAAAGCAACGAGGCAAGATTCTGTTCAACACCGTCTATAGAGCTAGAAGCATTGTTATCCCTGAGCTCGCGAAGGAAATTTGAAGCCGCTGTAAGCTTATCTCGTAGCTCAAGCAGAACCGATTCTTGATCTAGTTTCTCTACTCGCTGTGCTCGAAAGCGATCTTGGAGCTCTTTATAGTCGTTATCTCTCACAAGCTGCATCTTGAGTGCGAGCGTGAGATCCCCACGTAAAGCCTCCGAATGATCTTGGGCCGCCGCTAGAGATGCTGATGATTTCTCATGCAGAGAATCGATCATCTCCCCTAATCTCCCCTGTTGTCTTTCAAAGAGCTTATCCAAATCTTGGAGTTCGATACTACGGCCTGCAGTAAGACCGGCGCGCTGCAGCATTTCATCCAAAACCGCTGACTGATTATCTGAAGACCTATTAAGAACCTGTACCACCGTCTCTTCACTCTGTCGCAGCCGCTGATCAAAGCCGTGTGTGATTCTCTCTTCAAGAGCTTCGAGCTGCTCTGCAAGAGCTTGATTGGTTCTGTGAACTGCACGATCGGAGACTCGAACACACTCTCCTGACAATTTATCAAGCTCTTCGTACAGATTCGTAAAGCTCTTGGAAACTAGGTCCTCAAAACGAGCGGCTTCAGCGGCCAGAGCTTGCAGTTTATCAATCGTCTGAACACCGGTAGTTTTTAACTCTTCTTGGAATTCAGTCGAAACACCGTCAAGCCCCGCAGATCGAGCGAGCAGGTTTCGATAGCTGGATACAAAATATTTAGCGGATAATGGCATCAGCAACTCATTCACGGCACCTTTTTCGGAATCTAATAGTTTTCTTACAAGGTGCCAGTTTCCGCCAAATTCTAAGATTACAGAGTCTTCAGCAGATATTTCTACATCACGCGCCGAGATTTCGCGGTGCGAAAGCATGCTCTCGCCCTCGACTGGGTCTATTTTTTTTTTGAGCTCGGTTTCTAGTCTTTTTAATTGAAGTAAAAGAAGCTCATTCTCTGCACGAAGCTCCTCAAGACTCTCGGTTTGATCTGCTTTCATTAATTCTCCGGTCAATCGACTTAACCTAACCGCCACGATCATAAATTAGTTAACTCTTAGCAACCTAGCTAGAAGTCGATTTACATTGATGACCATTATAAGCTTCGATAACTTCCTGAGGCTGGCCAGTAAGGCGCAAACGGCCTTTATCGATCCACGCGACACGGTCGCATAGGCCTACAATTTGAGCAGATGAGTGCGAAACAAACACTACAGTTTGCTCGGAAGATATACGCTCTCGCATAGACTTTTCCGCCTTAAGGCGAAAATTTGCATCACCAACACTCAGTACCTCGTCGATTAGCAGCAAGTCCGCCTCCACGAAGAAGGCAACTGAGAAACCGAGTCTAGCTCTCATGCCACTTGAGTAGGTTTTGAGTGGGTCGTCAATACAGTCATCTAACTCGGCGAAAGAAATTATTTGATCCATCTTCTTGACAACCCGCTGCCTTCGAGCCCCAAGTAAAACCCCACTAATCAGTGCGTTTTCTCTCCCACTTAACTCCGGATCGAATCCTAGAGCAAGCGAGAGTAACAAGGTGTTACCACAGAAGCGTTTTATCTGTCCTCGATCCGGGCGGTAGACACCAGCAAGCACACGCAGAAGCGTAGACTTACCCGAGCCGTTTCCACCAATAACACCGAGAACTTCTCCTCTATTCAGTGTTAGATTTAATGCCTCGAGGGCCATAAAACGATCATGCCGAAAGAAGGAACGCCTAGCCTTGTATTCGAGCCATACGTCTTCCATAGTGAGTATTGGGTCTGTTGTCGGCATCTATTGCGCCACCAGTCTCGCGTAGGCTGCATCATGCCGCTTGTAAAAACCCAAGACTAGAATCAGCAAAACGAGACTACCCAGTAAGAGAAACAGCAATCCGTTCCAATCCAGTGGCTGGTGCCGAATCAAAACGTCACGGTAACACTCAATCAAAGTAGACATCGGGTTTAACAAGAACCACTGTTTATGTTCATCTTTTAGAACAGTCCGATAGTCATAGAATATGCCCGATGCAAACATGAGCATGGTCATGCCTGTGTTGACTAAAAATCGAAAATCAGGAACGTAAGGAGTGATAGCGGCGGCAACTAATGCGAGCGCGCACACGAGCATAGCCTGAACGATGATGATCGCAGGGAGATAGAACCAATAAGCCGAGGGACCAAAGCCCACTAGGATAAGAAAAAGTAGCAAGCAAAGAAATACCGTAGACTGTTTAACCAGGTCTTGACCCACGGCGAGCAATGGAAAAAAAGGCTTCGGAATCGAGATCTGTAAAATCATACCTCGCCCATATAAGATGGAGCCGGTCGCATTGTTAACTGAGCGGGAAAGCCAAAGGAATGGAATCTGACCGCAAAGCAAAAAGACTGTAAAATTAGGGCCTCCACGATCCAGCATCACATTAAAGACAAAGTAGAAGACCGCTACGTGAAGCGCTGGCTCGAGAATCCACCAGGCGTAGTTCAAGTAGCTCTTCGACGCTTCAGACTTAAGGTTGAACCGCAGCTTCAGGAAATAGGCCTCGACTAAATTTTCGAGTTTCATTTTCTTGTACTAAGCCGCGCGCAGGGAACTCTGTTCGAGGAACCAGCGATAGGTTTGCGCCAACCCATCTCTCAGGGAAGTGGAACTCTTCCATCCCATGGAAGCTAAGCGGGAAACATCCATCAGTTTTCTTTCAGTACCATCGGGGCGACTGCTGTCGTACTCAATCTCGCCCTGAAAACAGGTGACTGCCGCTATGGTCTCGGCCAGTTGAGCAATCGTTACGTCCCGCCCTGTTCCAACATTGATGTGGGAGAGCATGGGTTCCGTATTATCCTCATAGGCAGATGTATCCATTTCGAGCACATGCACACTTGCTTCAGCCATATCGTCGACAAACAGGAATTCACGCCGTGGACGCCCACTTCCCCAAACGGTGACCTTGGCTTCCCCGTTGCTCTTCGCTTCATGAAAACGCCGCATTAGTGCGGGTATAACGTGGGAGTTCTCTGGATGGAAGTTATCTCCAGGCCCATACAGATTGGTCGGCATTACAGAGCGGAAGTCTGTATCGTGTTGCCGGTTGTAAGATTCACAGAGTTTTATTCCGGCAATTTTGGCGATTGCATAGGGCTCGTTGGTAGATTCAAGAGTACCGGTTAACAATGCCGGCTCAGCCATGGGTTGAGACGCGTTTCGCGGATAGATGCAGGAGCTTCCCAAAAACAGGAGCTTCGCCACCCCAACGATAAAAGATGAGTGGATGACATTGGCTTCAATCATTAGATTCTCGTAAATGAAATCAGCGGGAAACGTATTGTTTGCATGAATGCCCCCGACTCGCGCGGCGGCTAAGACCACCTGAGCGGGCCGTTCCGCTTCAAAGAACGAGGAAACGGCCTGTTGACTCGTTAAGTCAAGCTCGCGTCGTGTCCGAGTAACAATATTTGTGTAGCCACGTCTGCGCAGCTCGCGCACGATGGCCGCTCCCACCATTCCTCGATGGCCTGCAACAAAAATTTTTGCTCCTCTAATCTCTTCCATCAGTTATCCAAAATCAGCCGTTCCTACGGGATCGGCAAGCGGCATCAAGTAAGTATACAAACGACAAAGTGCTCATTCGTTGTAATCAAACGCCTTATACCCATGCTGCTTTACAAGGGCATCGCGTTTTGCCAGTTCTACATCGCTCTGCATCATTTCTTTTATCAAAGCTTCTAGCGAGATTTTTGGCTCCCAGCCCAGCTTTTCTCGGGCTCGACTTGCATCACCCAGCAGAGTTTCCACCTCCGTGGGTCTGAAGTAGCGCGGATCTACCTGAACAACACAGTCTCCCGAAGACGTATCGAATCCTCTCTCATTTTCCCCTTCCCCTTCCCAGTGCAGCGTTCGTCCGAGATGACCGTAAGCAAGCTCAACAAACTCTCGCACAGATCGTTGTACTCCGGTTGCGATAACAAAATCTTCCGCCCGCTCCTGCTGCAGCATGAGCCATTGCATTTCGACATAGTCCCGCGC
>JBCCKK010000033.1:0-16876 GCA_039027395.1 Verrucomicrobiota bacterium
GAGGGCAGGCGTTTTCCACTAAGCTCCAAAATTTCTTTGAATGATTCAATTCCTTGAGGTGCATCAATTCGTGGATGATGACGTAATCTCGAACCTTCTCGGGGGTTTGAACTAACCGCCAGTTAAGCGAAATTCTTCCTGCCTCCGAACAGGACCCCCATCGGGAGCTTTGGTTCCGGACTGTAATAGACTCTGGTGATAGCCCGTGAATCTCTGCCAACTCCATCGTTCGAGGTGGAAGCACGCGGGAGGCATAGCGTCTTAGTTGTTCTTCAACAATCGGGCGTAGATCCGGCTGATTCGCCTTGGCGGGGAACAAGAGAGGACCCACGGAAATTTGATTTTGCCCATTACTTTGATCGAGTTCTAGTGTGACTTCGTCCCCATTAAACCAAATTTTTGTTCCAGGAGCCCATGAGCGAGGTAGCCAACCGGGCGCATTGACCTTTTCCCATTGGCGCCGAATCCAAGATTGTTTCTCTTGAACAAATTGGCTTGCTTCAAGGCGGGTTCCGTATTTGGGGACAGTGACTCGGATGGTGCCATTTCGCCGGACATAGATGAGATAATGCTTCGCTCGAGTATTTTTTTGGTAATGAACAGGTAATCGACAGGAACCGAGATCGACTTCATCATCCGCTACAGGCGGAGCGGGGCGTTCTTGAAAGAAAAAGCCGAGTTGTTCAATCACGCTTTAGCATACATCGACAATGAAACCTGTGAAATGCGAAAATACTAAATAAAGCTCATATGAGGAAATTTTCGCTTTAAAATGCTCTGGCTGTTGGTCTTTAGCCACCCATCTAATATAGTGGAGTAAATCGACCGAAAGTCGGTGTTGTGTTTCAGGTCGCCTTTTGTGAGATCGGTAAGGCTTGGATACTTGCCATAGCAGCCGCCTTTTAGGTTTCCACCAAACAAAAAGGTGGGGCCCGCGACACCGTGATCTGTTCCGCGAGATCCATTTTCTTTAACCCTGCGGCCGAACTCACTGAAGGACATCATCAGAACCCGATCAAAGTGTCCCATTTTTTTCAAATCACTACAGAAAGCAGAGACCGCATTTGAAAACTCAGTGATAAGCCGTGTATGAGTTCCTTGTTGGTTAGCATGTGTATCAAACCCCCCGTGATTGACATAGTACACTCGGGTAGGCATTCCTCCAGCTATAAGCTGAGCAACAAGCGATAGATCACGGCCGAGTTTGGTTTGCGGATAGCTTATCGTATTTTTTTGAGCCTTGGTCATGGTGTGAATGGTTTCTGAACTTACCTCGGCATCCATGGTGGTTCTTCTTAGGAAGTCTAGATTTTGTAAGGAGTCTTCGGCAGGTGCGGATCCGTTGAGTTCATTGATACTATCTCCAGTCATTGTTTCGCTGTTACCATCTGGAGTGGGTTCGTCTTCGATAAATTGGTAAGATTTCGGGGAAGTCATCGAAATGCCAATTTGTTTTTTACCGTGAAATGCTTGAGGGGGATTATTCCCTATCGAGATTCCGTTGGAAGGTTCTGGACTGCCCTGACAGGTGTTGTCGAAATAGTTTCCTAGCCAACCGTAGTGCTCATTTTTATTAGAATCGCTAGCTGTGTGCCAGATCTCCATAGAGCGAAAGTGAGATCGATTTGGGTTGGGGTAGCCAACACCGTTAATAATAGCTGCATTACCGGAGTCATAGAGAGATTTGATTCCAGAAAGGGCGGGATTGAGGCCAAATTCGTCGCCCAATTTTAAGACGGAGCTAGCTTTCACTGCTAGATTTGGGCGAGCTGTATAATAGGCGTCATGAGCAAATGGGACGACGGTATTAAGTCCGTCATTTCCTCCACCTAACTGGAGGATAACGAGAATAGGGTTATCTCGGCCAGTAGCCGCCTGCAGGCCGGAGGCTATATGGGATCGTTCGATCGACCATGCAGTCTGATGAATAAAACTGGGTAATGTCCACCCCGCTGCAACGGCAGTGACGGTGGATTTTAGAAATTCACGGCGGGTTTTCATACGTATTTGATTTAGCAGAGTTGGAATTCGGGATGAGCAATCATCTGGTATAGTGTGGATTTAAGTCCTTGAGCTTTAGGGTTTCTTAGAAATTCTTCGGATTCACTTCTGATCTCAGCGAGAGATTGGGCCCTTAGCGAGCTGTTGTAGACGGTGTTGGAAAGAAGGTTTAGACGGTTTGCTTCGGACTCTGATTCCCATAAGTCGAGCAAATCAAAGTCTTTAAAGAGTGAGGGAATGTTTCGCTTACTGCTCCGTTTTTGAACGATCTCAAGGCGTTTCTTTTGTTCTTCGCTCATATCATCGAGAATATTCTGCGGAATGTTCTTTAATCGATTGGCGGCACCGATACCGAGTTTATTTGGATTTCCACCGAATACCATCAAGTGGGCCAAGTTATTACGCATAATCAGCGTGGTGGTGCTAATCCAAGCCCGTCCTCCATCCCATCCTTTTACGCTAGGCGGATTGAAAAGGTCTTGTCCCAACTGGGCGAGCATCTGAGTGCTTGCCCGACTCGGGATCGGTGAAAGGTCAAGTAAACGAGATAACGACGCAAACCACATGATCGGACTCTTGATTTGAGTGCGCATTGCCTTTTGCGAGTAAAAGGCCTTGGAGGTAAACATTTCCTCAAGGACTGGCTTAAGCTCATACTTGTTGTTGCGAAGGGTTTCCGCTAACGAACTGACAATTTCCTGTTCTGGATTCTTGTATGCGAAGAATTCCCAGAGTTTGTGGGCAATGTATTCTGCTGCACGATCTTGCTCGAAAATGATCGCAACGATATCTGAATCTTTATAGTTACCTGATTGTCCAAAGAATGATTTTTCCTTCGAATCGAAGTTACGTTGATTGAATTTTGCTTTACCCTGGAAACGGCGAACATTCCAACCGGTAAATGCTCGAGCAGCTTCTTTAATGTCTTCTTCTGTGTAGTTGCCTTCTCCCAGCGTAAAGAGTTCCATTAACTCCCGAGCATAGTTTTCATTGGGAGCTGCTTTCTTACTGCCAGATCCATCGAGATAGACGAGCATGGCCGGGTCACGCCCAATGGCGACGGTCAGATCTTCGAAATTACCTGTGCTCTTTTCCCTAAGGAGCCTATTTTGCTGCCAGAGCATCAGAGCATTTTTAACTTTATCGCTACTCGATACAAAGTGACCGTGCCAGAATAGCGTCATCTTTTCCTCGAGGGGGCGATTACTTTTTAACATCCGATCGAGCCACCATGATTTCAGTGAAGCAAGATTTCGGCGGGATTCTCGACGAAGTTCCTTGAATTTCTCTCTTCGTTCCTTCTCTGGAAGCTTTCTGATTTCTTTGAGCTGCTTTAAATTTGATCCATCGAGTCTTGTCCATTCGGGATCTTTCCCGTAGTCAGGTTGATCTTCGTAATGGACGATTCGTCTGACTGCTTGATCCATAGGAAGCTTACTTAATTGGGAAATGTCTTCAGGAGATCCCCCGAACCCAGCTCGACTAATAAGGTGAGCTGCATGTTGAGAGCTCCATTGGGATCGAGACAACACATTGAGCATATAGAGTTAAACTAGCGTCACTGAGAAAAGTTGCTTAAAACTTTTGCATCTTCCCGCAAAATCGAAGGGAGCTTGTCTTGAGGGAACTCATCCTGTAAAAAGCACGCTCTATGAAAATTGCTGTGTTAAGTGGGGATGGAATTGGTCCCGAAGTGATGTCTGTGGCTCTTAAGGTCTTAGAGAAGGCTGGGGAAAAGTTTAATTTCAAACTGGAGACTGAAGATGGGCTAGTTGGTGGGATTGCGATCGACCAAGCTGGTAGAGCATTGCCTGAAGAAACAGTAGCGCTTTGCAAGGCAAGTGATGCAATACTTTTTGGATCTGTTGGGGGGCCTAAGTGGGAGTCTTTGCCGCCTCAAGAACAGCCGGAGCGAGCGGCTCTGCTGCCCTTGCGAAAAATCTTTGGATTGTATGCGAATTTACGTCCGGCACTTTGCTATCCAGAGCTTGTAAGTGCTTCACCGATTCAGAACGAGCGTATTCCCCAAGGTTTTGATGTGTTAGTGGTTCGCGAACTGACCGGGGGTATCTATTTTGGCCAACCTAAAACGACTGAAACCACAGACCGAGGTGAAAAGGCCGTGGATACGCTTGTTTATGAAACGTTTGAGATCGAACGAGTGACGCACCTTGCATTTAAAGCGGCTCAAAATCGCCGCCAAAAGGTGACTTTGATCGACAAAGCGAACGTTTTGGAGAGCAGTCTTCTCTGGCGGAAGACGGTGACGGAGATATCAAAGTCGTATTCAGATGTAGAATTGGATTTTATGTATGTTGATAATGCTGCGATGCAGGTGATGCTTAAACCTGACCAATTCGACGTGATGCTCTGTGAAAATATGTTCGGTGATATTATTAGTGATTCTATGGCGGCTGCAACAGGATCATTAGGATTGTTACCGAGTGCATCCTTGGCGGATGGAGCTTTTGGTTTATACGAGCCTAGCGGAGGAAGTGCTCCAGATATCGCTGGTCAAGGTGTTGCCAACCCAATTGCGCAGATTCTTTCAGGGGCATTGATGTTAGAACATAGTTTTGCCCAGACCGAGGCCGCTGATGCGATTCGGGCTGCCGTGAAGACCGTAATTCAAAAGGGAATTCGAACTGGCGATATCTTTTCCGAAGGGTGTGAGAAAGTCGGAACCGAAAGAATGGGAGATGCGATTCTTGCAGAGATTTAGGTTAATCGGTATCACGCGTCTTGCGGAACTTGAGCACTACAGCTTCGGTTTCAGGTAAGATGAATTTACGTATTTCGATTTCAACAAAATCGAAATGAAATCGTTTGATGAGGCCAACTGACAGATCGTAAGCAAGCGTTTCAACGAGCTTTCGTGGATGATCGGTTGCGATCGTCGTAATCTCCTTAAATACAGATTCATAGTCCACGGACTGCTCTATATCATCACTCACCGCTGCTTTTTCTAGATCAGTAATAGGAAAGGTTGTCGTGATTTCGAGTATCTGAGAAGATGCTCGCTCCTCGTCGGGGACGCCGATGAAGCAAGATACTTTTTGTCGAGATAGTGTTACGGTATTCATCGCTAGAAATGAGATCTTGTTGCTTCTAAAAGGACTTTTGTTGGTTCATTCAGAGGGAGATTCCAGGCCTCTTCATAAGAGACCCAGCGATACTCGTCGGCCTCTTCGTTTAAGGTGACGTCTGTTTGATCTGTATGAACCAGGTAGTTAAGCAAGAGGAAGTGTGCTGGTTTAAAAAACTCTTTCGACCGGATACAGTCTTGGACCATAATAAATTTTACGCCATTTATTTGTAGGCCAGTTTCCTCCATGATTTCACGGTTTAGTGCAGCTTCCGATGATTCATCGGCCTTTATCTTTCCTCCGGGAATTCCCCAGAGATTACTCCACTTATAGGTCCGGATCATTAAAACCTTATTATCTGAATTCACGATCAAGCCTCCTACGGTTGCGACTGGAAGATAATTGGGTTCTTGGCGGTGTTCTTTGAGATGGCTTAAGACGCCCTCAAGGTCCTTAAAAATGAGATCAGGTGAAACGGAGGTTAGCTTTTCCAACGAATCATAACCGGTTAAAACAGCGCAGCTTGTTACTCCCCCGTGGCGTGCCGTTTCAATGTCATGTTGCATATCTCCGACAAAGAGAGTTTCTTGAGGATTGAGATCATGGTCTGCGAGTAATTGTAAAATTGTTTTCCGTTTATCAATTGCTTGAACGTATGCCTCTGTGAAGAAGTGTTTCACATTCAGGCGCTCTGCTTGAACATCGAAGTGTTCGCGATGAATCGTTGAAAGGAGAAAAATTTTGAACCCTGAGTTTGCGCAGTATTCGAGAATTTCCATGGCATTCGGAAGAAGTTCTATTTTTTCTTGCAGCAGCTTAAAGGAACTATGGTAGTAGTGGTCGAGCTGCACCATCGTCGCGTGTGGTAGGTAGATCTTGTAAAACTCGGGAAATGGCAGAAAAAACTTTTCTCGAAATTCTTCCTCAGAAAATGGAGGTTTTCCATATTGAGAAAAGATTTCATTGGTTGCCTGAAGAACGGGCTTGAAATCGTCGGCGAGAGTTCCTGACCAATCGAAAATGATATTTTTGATTATCGACACGGGCATAGCTTAAAGCGCAAATGACAAAGTGCAAAACTACCGTAATCCGTCAAAAATAGTGACCGTTGTTCCAACCTCAACCAAGTCAAAAAGGGTTAGAATGTCTTGGTTTAGAAGCCGAATACAACCCATGCTGACCGGTGAACCAATAGAATTCTCGTGATTGGTTCCATGAAGATAGATGTAGCGCTGATAGGTATTGGAATTAATTGGCTCGAGCCCTTCAAGCCATAAAATTCGGGTTAGAATTAGATCGTGTTCAGAAGTGGTCTCAGGTTTCCAGATCTCTCCGGTCGGCTCTCTGCCTTTGAATACGGACCCAAAGGGTTGTCTTGCTCCAATTTTCGCTGCGATTCTGTGTTTTCCTCGAGGAGTTTTGTAGCTGCCCTCTTCTTCGCCTAAGCCATTTAAGGCAGTTGATATAGGAAAAGTTAGCTGAGTGGATTCGTCATCTGTCAGAGTAAGCTCTTGACGAGACGGATAGACAAGGATTTCTCTCAAGGTCCGATAGTTCTAGAATTGATTGATTCGATCAATTAGCAGTCGTAAGCGTCCATAAGAGCGTCGATCAAATTGTAAGCAAAGCCTTGGAAGCTTTGCTAATTCAGGCTCATTGATCTCGTCAGGTAAAGCCCGGCTAACGACCATTCCCTTCGGAGTTGTTAAGATATCAGCAAAGTCTTCTTGTAACCGGAACAATGCTCCTTGAGGGACTTCTCGTTGCATACGCAACACTAGTGTGTCCTTAACAAAACGTGATGAATGGTAGTTATAGTAGAAACGAACAATTTCCTTCCGCGCTACTTCTGGGTCATCAGTTACGGTGAAAAGATTGAAATCCATTTCACTAACAAGTCCATCGCCTAATAAGTGCTCCCGGAGATATCGGGCAAACGTGGTCCAATAGTTCCCGCGAGGAGCGTCTAATAAAACGATCGGAACGATAGGGGACTTGCCGGTCTGCATAAGCGTAATGGTTTCAAACCCTTCGTCCATGGTTCCAAAGCCTCCTGGACAGAGAACAAAAGCATCAGAATTTTTGACGAAGTTTACTTTTCTAGTAAAGAAGTATTTAAAGTTGATAAGCTTGGAATCTCCTTCAATAGTCGCGTTAGCGCTCTGTTCAAACGGAAGCGATATATTCAGGGCAAAGCTTCGTTTCCTTCCGGCACCGGCCTGAGCTGCCCCCATGATTCCTTCTCCTCCGCCAGTAATTACCATATAGCCACTACGAACCATTGTTTTAGCAAACGTTTGAGCTTGTTCATACTCAGGAAGGCCCGGCTGAATTCGAGCCGATCCGTAAACAGAAACTTTTCGAATGCCTCGATATTCGGCAAAGATGCTATCTGCATATCTGAGTTCTTTCATTGTTTTTGTGAAAAGACGTATGTCAGCAGGGCAGGGTTTGTCTTCAGCAAACTTGTAGATCGTAGTTAGCATTTCACGAAAGTAATTCCGATCTCCTGTGATTTTCCAATCATCTAAGAGTTGATCGATTTGTTTATCGGCTTTACTCGACCCGGTGGAGTAGGGTTTCTTTTTATTGCTCCTTTTGGGAGTGCGCTTTGAAGCTTTTTTTGGCATAAGTTAGTTAGGTTGAAATAATCGAAATAAACATTTTTTTGGTCTCACTACATTTAGGAAACGTGAACCGAATTTAGCGTAAGGGTTTCATAGATCTTCTGAGTAGCTCCCGCCTTGTTTAGCGTATAAAAATGAATGCCGTCTACATCATTTGTTATGAGATCTCGGACTTGCTCAGTTGCCCAGTGAATCCCTGCTTTTTCAACGGCTTGATCATCCGGACACTTTCGAATCGTTTTCAGGAGCGGTCCGGGAATTCTAGCTCCCCCAGCAAGTTCTGCCATACGAACCATTCCCTTGGCACTCGTAATAGGCATGAGGCCGGCTAAAATTGGAATATGAATGCCTTCGACATGGCAGCGGTCCTTGAAGTCGTAGAAGTCTCGATTGTCGAAGAATAGCTGGGTGCAAATGTAATCTGCTCCTGCATCCACTTTGGCTTTTAGATGTTCGATTTCTTTAAGTCGATTAGGAGTGGCTGGGTGTCCCTCAGGAAATCCGGCAACACCAACTCCGAAATGAGGAAACTTTTCCTTAATGAACGCAACAAGATCAGAGGCGTAAGAAAAACCTCCTTCCGTAGCATGCCATTCAGATTGGCCTTTGGGAGGGTCGCCTCTTAAAGCGAGTATGTTGTAAATTTTAGCATCATCATAACGCTTCAAAATCTGATAAATTTCATTTTGAGTAGAACCGACGCACGTTAAGTGAGCAACGACGGTTAGTTCTGTCTCCTTACTGATGCGAGTCACTAGATCATGGGTCGCATCCCGTGTGCTCCCGCCAGCTCCATAGGTGACACTTACGGAAGCAGGGTTTAGAGGAACAAGGTCAGAAATTACATCAAACAGGTTATCCCAGCCATCCGTTGTCTTGGGAGGGAAGAATTCGAAACTAAAAGCAGGGTTTCCGGAATTAAGCGTATCTTTAACCAACATCTTGTCTAAAGATGGCAGATCGAATTAGGAAATCAACCCGGGAGCCATCTGAAATATGGCACGTCGCCATCACTCGTATACTAAAAACAGGTGTATTGAGAGGCGGCTCGATGATTTGACCTCTAATACTTTGCTTGCTCTTAGCTTCTGATTTCCTTGAGACGTAATTGACCGCAGGCCGCGTCGATATCGTGACCTTTTTCTAGACGAATAGTTGTTTGGATACCCAAGTCTCTCAGTACGGAGTGGAACTTTTTCATTGAGGGCTCGGAAGGGCGATTCCAGGTTAACCCTGAAACTGTATTATACGGTATAAGATTGATCTTCGCATGTAGCTTCCGGGCGTGTTTCGCCAGTGAATAGGCTTCGTCAATTGCATCGTTGATGCCCTCGATTAAGATATATTCAAATGTAATCTTTTGCTTTTTCTTATGATTGAAATAATGACAGGCTGCAAAAAGTTCTTGGATTGGATACTTGCGATTGATGGGCATGATTTGATTGCGGACAGCGTCCGATGCACCGTGTAGCGATATGGCCAGGCGAATCTGGAGAGGTTGGTCGGCAAATTTCTTAATCATGGGCACAAGGCCACTTGTTGATACGGTTAAATGACGCGCACCAATATTTAGCCCCCAGGAGGCGTTGATGATTGTTAAAGCGACAATAAGGTTTTTGTAGTTAGCGAAAGGTTCTCCCATACCCATAAAAACAAGGTTTCGTACAGGCATCTTTGTGATCTGTTCAACTGCAATAATCTGTGAGACTATTTCCCCGGGAGACAAATTACGTTTCCACCCCTCGAGTCCACTGGCGCAAAACTTACAACCGTAGGCGCATCCAACCTGGGACGAAATGCACAAGGTAAAGCGATCTGAACGTTCGCCATAAAGAGCTGGTGATGCAGGGATGAGAACACACTCGATAAAATCGTTGTCTTGCGTTGAAAATAGAAATTTTTGAGTGGTATCTTTAGATCCTTGATGACGAACAAGGGAAAGTGGAGAAAAGACGTACCGTTCCCTAAGATGTGCTTTAAGGTCTTTTGGGAGGGTGTGCATGGCATCGAAAGTGTGCACTTTTCTCTTAAAGAGCCACTCGGCAATTTGCTTCCTACGATACTTTGGATAGTTTCCAATATCCCATGCCTCAGGAGGGCTATCTTGAAGAAGCTTTAACTTGGAAGGCACAGAATCAGATCTACTTTGCACCTTTAGCAGCGACAACCGCTGGTAGTGTTTTCAATAGAATCTTTATATCAAGCCATGGAGACCAGCTGTCAATATACTGCAAATCCAATTCGACCCATTTGTCAAAGCTATCCACCTCGTTTCGGCCGCAGATTTGCCAAAGACATGTAATGCCAGGTTTTACGCTGAGCCGCCTCCTTTGTGCATTTTCAGAGATAGCGAGTGTTTCATCGATTGGGAGCGGACGTGGACCGACGAGACTCATATCACCAATGAGAACATTTATTAATTGAGGTAGCTCATCTAAGCTAGTTTTTCGAAGCCAGGTACCCAAAGGGGTTACTCTAGGATCATTGGTAACTTTAAACACAGGACCACTCATTTCATTAAGGGTGCGCAGCTCATCTTTTTGCTGCTCGGCATTCGTGACCATAGAGCGGAATTTATACATCACAAAGGGATGCCCATAGTGACCGCTTCTTTTTTGTTTAAAAAATACAGGGCCTTTTGAGGTGAATCGTATCAATAGTGCGATTGCAAGAAATACTGGACTCATGGCAACTAGCAATCCCAGAGCCCCGATGCGGTCAATAACATATTTTAAGAATAGTCCCCAAGAACTATCTGGAGTGGTACGAAAAATCAGAAATGTCTGGTTTCCAAAAAGATCGATTTTGGGTTCAGCAATATGTGTGTCAAAAAATCCTGTTGAAAACCATGTTTCAATTCCTTCTTCCTCACATGCTCGGATGCCTTCAACAGCTATGCTGATATCACCACTTTTAATATCAAAAACAACCAATTGAACGGAATGGTGATGTAAAACGTCAATGAGCCTATTTTTTGAGAACTCACACATCGACAGAGTCTTGCAAACCTGGAAGCCATACTCAGGACGTTCTTGAATTCGCTTTTTCCAATGGTTTTGCTCATTACCGTCGGTGACCACTACCATGTTCCGCAGATTTGCAGAATGTCGGGTTCGCTGCATTCTAAGGTGCCGGTGAATCATCTCTCGACAGAGAATCATAATAGCGAATGTTGGTACGAAGATGACGAAAACCATCCGGCTCATCTGGATTTTGAGCATAAATTGGAGTATCACCATTCCAATAAACAAAATTAATCCCGCCTGGAATGTTGTGTTTAACACATGACCAAGCCTCTGGGAGAATGCCATGTTGTAATATCCTAGGTGGAAGAGGATAATCGGAGTGGCGATCAGAATTATAGGAATGAAAAAGAGATAGTTATTGATCGTGCCGAGGTCTGGGAAAACGCCAGGCATTAGCGGTTCCAGGATTCCTGTCCTGATATAAAATGCCGCAAGGAATGCGCCCGCAGCAACTACTCCGTCAACAGTCTGCAGAATCAATCGGTTAATCTTTGAGTGAACAAGGATCATAATTCTAATGAGTTAAAACTATCGCAGTAATAGGGGTTGATCGTCAAGGGTTGCTAATGGCCATTCGTGCTTTTCCTAAAAAATCAATGATGTCTGATGCGATCAATGATGTTTCCGATTGGTTGTTCACAGCCAAATCTGCTGAGAGGCCATGCCAAAACACTCCAACTCGCGTAGCATCCCATGAAGAGTAGCCCGATGCAATTAATCCCGAAATAAGTCCAGCCAAAACATCGCCAGATCCGGCTGTAGCTAGGCCTGGATTTCCCGTTTCATTAAATGAAGGCTCAAACGGTTTCGCGGTAACTAAGGTATTAGGACCCTTCAGGCACAGAATGAGGTGTTGGTTTTTGTTAATGAATTCACAAGCATCAATAGTATGTTCGCCTGATGATTTCTTAAACAGTCTCTGGAATTCTCCAGCGTGAGGCGTCAAAACCGTATTTTTTGGAAGGTTGTTAAGTTGGAATTCAGATTCAGCGCATAACGTCAGAGCGTCTGCATCGACAACTAGTGGAGTGTTGACTTCCGATACAAATTCTTGAAATCGTGATTTAGTGAGGTCGGTTAAACCAATTCCAGGACCAACGAGAATAGCGTCTCCTTTGAAAATTAGAGGGTTTAATGAATCATTGATGTATAGTGGGCGAACCATGACCTCAGGTGTTGCGATCAATAGATCTCTGTAGATTTCTTCCGAAGTGAAGAGAGTAACAAGCCCAGCTCCTGATCTTAAGGCCGCTCGACTGGCGAGAATTGCAGCTCCACACATCCCGGGAGAGCCCGCCCAAATATGAACTCGGCCTCGCTGGTGTTTATATGTGTCAGATCTAGGGCGACTTAAAATTTCGATTGCATGGTTTTTCGTGAAGAATGTTGGATATGAGCATGTGGCATTTGATTCCAAAGTGATTGGCGTAGAAAAAAGCCGTCCTACTCCTGCTTGTGCTTTTCTTTTTAAACAGCCTAATTTTACAGCTCCGATGGCAATAGTCATATCAGCCTGAAAATAGGGGTCGAGAAGTTCTCCGGTTTCCGCATCTAACCCGCTCGGTGTATCGATGCTCAGATAAACATCCGCGGATCGTCGCTTCTTTTGCACCACCTCGAGAATCTCAGAATAAGGTTTTTTAGGAGCCCCTTTTGCCCCAATTCCCATTAATCCATCGATTACTAGAATCGAATTTGTATTAGAATAAAGTTCGTCAGGAAAATTTGGCCAAACGGTAGCTCTCTCTAGTGAACGGCGAATAGGCTCTGCATCTATGGAGGTTCGATTTCCTGGTTCATGCGTTAATATGGGAAATGTTATCCATGCATTAGATTTCAGCAGATCCGCAAGCCACAATGCATCATTTCCATTGTTTCCTTTTCCGCAAAGAAGGATGACAGGTCGCTTTGATATTTTTGACGAGATAATGTCAAAGAGCCCGGTAACAGCTTCTTGCATCAATTGGAGAACCGGTACGCCTGACGCAATAGTTTGGTGTTCCCATTTTTGCATCTCTTCAGGACTAACAATCTTCATTTCCAATTAAAATTGCGGTAGCAGCCCCGTATTCTTTGGTATGGGTAAGACTGATAAGAACACGGATACCATTTTTGTTTTCCAAAAGTGTTACCCCTTTATTGTGAAGACGTAACTGAGGTTCTCCAGATTTTAGGCGATGGACTTCCATATCTTTCCAGCCAAGGTGGCCTCCAATTCCAGTGCCAAAGGCCTTGCTAACAGCCTCCTTTGCTGCGAACCGTGCAGCCAGATGACATTCAGGGTATTTCTGTTTTAGGCAATAGTCTAATTCGGTTTGAATAAAAATGCGGTTCAGGAAGCGGCTTCCAAAACGTTCCATCGAATCTTGGATTCGATTGCAGGCAACGAGATCGATTCCAGTTCCTAAAATGATTTCACCCATACGAAATTAACATACTCAGACTGACCTAAAGATGCACGAATAGAAGTTATCAAAAGCTAAAGTTGACTTCTTGTCGGAAGCACGGAGTGATGTATTGTTTTCCGCGATGGCGTCTCATCTTGATAAAGTGCTTAAACATGCGGAAGCAAAGCTCATGTCTGCGGCTCAACGAAAGCCGGTAGATCACTTGGATTTATATCGAAACTTCTTGAAAATCGAAGAGCACCGCTTGCTTTTAGCTCACAAGGCCGGGGAAGGAGGAGAGTCTTTAACCGAGAAAAGGTCGGATCTTTTTTCAGTCGTCCTTAAGCATCTTTTTGAATCTGCTCTTGAAAGTGCAGAATTAAGTCACCCTGTCAAACGAACCGAATTCGCAATGGCTTTAGTCGCAGTAGGTGGATATGGGAGAGGTCAACTCTGCCCTTACAGCGATATCGATATCCTGTTCTTGTATGATAAAGTTCCAGCCAAAAGCAACCAGTCTCGATTTATTCAAGATGTTGTTGAGCAGGTTTTATATATGCTCTGGGATATTGGTTTGAAAGTGGGGCATGCGAGTCGAACCATTGACGAGGCTATCCTGCAGGGACGGGAAGATTTTCAGACATTCACGGCTCTTCTAGATGCGAGACTTCTTACCGGAGATTTAGATCTTCTGAAGCGCTTTCAATCAAAGTTTGAAAAGCAATGCATTCGACCATGCCGTAAGAAATATCTCCAATGGAGGCTAGATGACCAACGTGCTCGCCATGAAAAAAATGGGGGAACGGTTTTTGTGCAAGAGCCTCATATAAAAAATGGTTGTGGAGGTCTTAGGGATTATCAGAATTTGCTATGGGTGGCTCGAGTTGCTGAGGGAGTGACCTCGATGAATCAACTACAAAAGCAAGGGTGGATAAAGGCTGCTCAGCGCAAAAGATTGCATTCGGCCCATGATTTTCTGATGCGGGTAAGAAATCAGCTGCATTATAGTCACGATCGAGCATCTGAAATTTTGACATTAAGAGCGCAAGGCGAAGTGGCCGATGCACTTGGCTATTCTCATCGGTCAATACTTCGAAGGACTGAAGCTCTAATGAAGGACTATTATCAAAATAGCCAGGAGATCTACCATGTTTGCAATCTAATCTCCAGACGGTTAGCTGGGGTGGGAGAGCCGAGTAATGGAATTGTTAAATCGCTTCTACCACAGAGTCTAAGGCGCGAGCGTGTGATTCGAGGATTCGCTTTGAGAAATGGTATTATCTCCGTGCCATCGTCTCGGTTTTTTTCTGCGGAGCCCATTCGAATTTTACAGGCCTTTCAAATCATGCAGCAACAGAATGCGGAACTTCATCCTCATGCCGAAGCTCGGATTCGAGATCGAGCTCAATTGCTAACTCGAAAGGTATTAAAGAGCAATCCTCAATACCGAGAAATACTGTTTCATATCCTGAGCCAGAAAGGAAAAGTGGGGCGTATCGTTCGGGCGATGCATCACAATGGAGTTCTGGGGAAACTGATTCCGGAATTCGCTCCATTAACGTGTTTAGTTCAGCATGAGTTTTACCACCGATACACTGCAGACGAACATACCATTCTTTGCTTGGAACAATTAGACAGAGTTTTAGATAGTGAAGACGAGCCCTTTAAGCGATATAGACATCTTTTCGAAGACTGTAATCAGCCGGAATTGCTCTACCTCGCTCTTATCTTACATGATGTCGGTAAGGCGGCTAACTCAGATCACCATGAAGCAGTGAGTGTTCAGAAAGCAGTTAGTTTTGCAAAACGTATGGGAATCAATGGAACAAAGTTAAAAACTTTGACGTTTTTGGTGGATCATCATGGGTCGCTTAACGAATACGCATGCCGCAGAAATTTGGAGGATCCAAAGACCATTCGCGATTTTTCCAGAATCGTGCAGGACCGCGAGAGACTTCAGCTTCTCATGTTAATGAGCTTTGCAGATACCCAATCAATTGGAGATCAGGGCTGGTCTAATTGGAAAGAGGGATTGGTTTGGCATCTTTACCGGCTTACACATTCAATGCTAGCCGATAGTCAAGAATTTCAAAGAAAGCAGAAGGAAGAGCAGTCCGAGGTGCGATCGTTTGTTTTGGAAGCCATGGGGCGTGAGATGTCGGAAGAGAAAGTCGAAGCCCACATTGATGCCTTGCCAGATCACTACTTTAACTACCGTAATAAATCACTTATTCTTCAACAACTTCAAACGGCTCACAACTTTATTCAACGCCAAGCAGAAGAAGATAACTCACTACATCTACAGATTCCCGAAGTGCATTGGGAAAATCGCCCTAATGTCGATTGTTCGGAAGTATCAATCGCAGCTTGGGATAGTGACCATCTGTTTTCGAAGATCTGTGCGGCCTTCACCTTGACTGGGTTAAGGATTATGTCGGCTGATATCTGGACCCGCTCTGATAATATTGTGATCGATACATTTCGTGTCAGCACAGAGCAGTTGACAGCGGCCTCTCATCGACGAGATAAAGCGCGATTCATCGAAATTATGACTCAGGCATTGGTTGATCCGGGCTTTAATTTAGATCAGGAGATGCAGAAGCATGGAAATCGGAGGCAGGTTGAGATTCTTGACGAGGATATTCTGGAACCTGCTCTTGGGATTGATAACGAAAGCTCAGAAATGCAAACGGTTCTTCATGTTAGAGCTTCTGATCGAATGGGGTTGCTCTATGTTATAGCCAAATGCATTGCAGACAATGGCTATAAAATTGTGAATGCTCGAATTTCTACAGAAAAAGGAGCGGCTTTGGATGCATTTTATCTCACAGATGCTTTAGGGGAGAAGATCACGGATCGCCAAGAATCCACAAAGTTGCTGAAAGCATTAAATAAGGCAATAACACACTTTATTTCATGAAGGAATTGGCGCTCAAGAAATTAGATGTCCTTTTGGACCCAGAAGGCCTACTTAGGCGGATCTTAAATTTAGCAGTTAAGCAAGTAGGTGCTAGCAGCGGATCATTAATGCTCCTGAATCCTAACACAGGTTCCCTTGATATCGAAGTTGCCGTCGGATTAGGAGCGCGAGCACGCCAAGCAAAACTGAAACTAGGAGAAGGGATAACCGGTTATGTTGCAAGCACCGGAAAAATTGAGCGAATCGACGATGTTAAAGAAGACCGCAGATATGTTCAACTAGACTCACGCATTCGATCCGAAATGGCTGTTCCTCTTTTACTAAACGAACAAGTCATTGGAATTCTCAATGTAGATAGTACACGTCTTGCTGCTTTCAACGATCTTCACGAGCATCAAATGCTTTCCTTGTCTCAGCAAGCAAGTGAATGGATTAAGCTCGCATGGGATATTAATCAGCTACGCGTTAAAGGAGATCAACTCGAAGCCCTTGTTGACATGGGGCAAGTGATCATTTCGCAGAACGAGTTAGAGGAGGTTTTACAGAGGATTACCCAAGATAGCCTTCGGTTAATGAAAGCGCGATTGAGTTCGATCATGCTTCTATCTGAAGATGGCGAGGAACTCTCTCTGAAAACTTGGGCAGGAGCCTCCAGTGCCTATATTCAAAGACCTAATTTGCGAGTTTCAGAATCTCTCGTTGGAGTCGTTGTAAAGAGGTTGAGGCCATTGGCTGTTTTAAATGTTCAGGAAAATCAGAACTACTACCAAACGGAGCTCGCCCGAAAAGAAGGGCTTGTGAGTATGCTTTCCGTGCCCCTTGTTTTTCA
>JBCCKK010000034.1:0-16658 GCA_039027395.1 Verrucomicrobiota bacterium
AAAAGAGAAAAAAATTTCTCAGAGAGTATATTACATATCAAGATGGCGCAGATGATGTTCTTCAAGCTCGTGACCGATTTTTGCTGGATTATATGACTACACAGAAAGACACGCGTGTTTTCTTAAGTAGAGCAAGTCGATCTGACCATCTTGAGTACTTTCTTCTGAAAGAGTTTAATTCAGAAGAATTTTCGGAATACAACTCCCTCAGGGCTTGGGTATTAAAAGTTCTTAGCAGATCTGAAATTAGATGGAAGGGGGTAGATCAGATTGAACGATATATCTCGGCCGTGATTAATTCTACATCAGAAGATGTTCAGTTAGTTGAAACCGACTCGATAAAGTCGGACATTATTAATAGATGGCTAGCAAGTTGGCGATTTAATAACAATATCTCTCCAAGTCTACTTCTAGATTTGAACGAATTTTTGGACAGAGGAGGTTTTAAGGAAGTCAAATAATTTTCAATTACTTGACTTCTTTGAGTATTCGCTTTGCCAGTTGATAACTGGGTCGATCGTGGTTTTTGTAGATTCGAGTGAAGTTGTCTTCGACGGTTTCTCGGGTGTTGGCGGCGATTTCATCGATGATCGGGATGAGTTCGTCTCCAGCCTTCTTCGATTTGAGTTCTTCGTTGGCTCTTGCGGCTGAGGTTGCGAGCACGAAGAGTTGAGTCGCGATATCAGCGAAGCGGGCGAGTAGGCGTTGTTTGCGTTCGAGTTGCGGACCGTATTTGACCATTTGGAAGAAGAGGTTGCGGGCCAAGCGTCTTGAAGTTCGTTCGGCATACCAGAAGTGCTTGCGTAGTCGTCGGTCTGTGCCGGGAGGGCAGACACTTAATCTTGGTATGAACTGGGCAGGTAGCCAAACGCTATAGAACAATCCGGCTTGAATCGCAGCTTTGATTCTTACCGACCAGGGGAGTTGAGTGTTGAGCACGGCAGCACCGACTTTCAAATGTGGATCAAGCGCTTCCCGCATAATGAAGAGTCGCATGATTTCACTAGATCCTTCGAAGATGGTATTGATTCGGCAATCGCGGAGGAGTCGTTCAATGGGATCAGGAGCTTCTCCGCGTTGCTTGAGGGATTGAGCGGTTTCGTAACCTCGGCCGCCCTTGATTTGGAGGGTTTCGTTGGCGTGATACCAGGCCGATTCGGTTCCCCACATTTTACTCATGGCCGCTTCTAAGCGAATGTCGGCTTTTTTGTCGCGATCGACTTGGGCGGCCGTATAAAGCGTGATGGATTCCATAGCATAGGTATCGGCAGCCATACGGGCGACTTTCCCAGCTATTGCGTCATGCTGTCCAATCGCACACCCCCACTGTTTGCGCTCCGAGCACCAGCGTGTGGTGAATTGAAGACAGCTACGCATCATTCCGACACACGCCGCAGGCAGGGTAAGGCGTCCGGTGTTCAGTGTAGTGAGGGCAACTTTCAATCCTCGACCTTCACCTAGGATGATGTTTTCCCGAGGCACTTTGACGTTTTCGAAACGAACCACACCATTGTAGAGGGCGCGAAGGCCCATAAATCGGCAACGTTGGATGATTTCAACCCCGGGAGAATCCATTTCGACGATAAAGGCTGTAATCTTTTTCCGGTTTCCACCTCGAGGATCCGGAGTGCGGGCCATGACTACAATAACAGATGCTTTGAGACTATTGGTGCACCAGACCTTTTCTCCATTGAGAATAAAGTGTTCTCCGTCTGCAGTGGGTTCTGCATAGGTTTCCATGCGAGCGGGATCGGAGCCGACGTTCTTTTCGGTGAGGGCGAATGCCGAAATCTCGCCTTTGGCAAACCGAGGGAGATAACGTTCTTTTTGCTCATCGGTGCCGAAGAGAATGAGAGGTTGAGGAACACCGATCGATTGGTGAGCGGATACGAGAGCCGTGAGGTTTCCGCATTGAGCACCGAGCACCATGGCTGCTTTACAATAGTTTGTTTGAGAGAGACCGAGTCCGCCATATTCCTGGGGGACCTTGATCGCGAATGCGCCCATATCCCCAAGTCCACGAATCACTTCATCAGGGATTTCGCCAGATCGATCGATCTCATCGGGATCGACCTTTTGATCAACGAACGTTTTCAAGCCATCGAGAAACGGCTTGCCTGCTTTTTCATCGAGTTTGGTTTGGGTGGGAAAGGGGAAGAGCTTGTTTTTTCTCCAATTGCCCATGAAGAGATCGGCAGCAAAACTTCCGGACTGAGTGCTAGTGTCCCGTGCTGCTTCGGTCATTTCTAAGGCCTCTCGCTGACCTCGTGACATCTTTGAGGTATCGATTGTGGTTGTAGGCGCTTCGTTGGCTTGGTCTTTTCCTGCAACTAGAGTGTCGGTTTCAGTCTTCATAGAATGTGCTCGTTTCTTGTGAGTGTTGAATCAGTAGGGATGAGGGGGAAAATCGGGAATCGATTTCATCGGCACAAGTTACACCGATGGTTAACCATCGCCGCGCTCCCTGGGTGTCGCAGAGGCGCAGCGGGCCACCGGTGAATGGAGCAAATCCGGTTCCGAGGACCATGGCCAGATCAATCCACTTGGCATGATTGGTAACGCCTTCTTCCAAACACCGGGCGGCTTCGTTAATCATTAAGTAGACCATGCGTTCTTGGAGAGAGATGCTATTTCGGGCAGTGGATGCAATGGAACCGGAGGACGATTCGTCAACAGGTTTTCCTTTATGGTAGCGATAGAACCCTTGGCCACTTTTTCTTCCAAGTAATCCTTTTTCCACCATTTGGGTAAGCCGAGGAGGAACGGTAACTCGTTCAGGGAACGCATCTGCTAACGTCTGAGCAACGTCGAGGGCAATGTCCAAGCCAACTTCGTCAGAAAGTCGCAACGGTCCCATGGGCATACCGAAGTCTAACATCGCCCGATCGATCTGTTTTGGGTCTTCTCCCGCTTCAACGAGGTGAGCAGCTTCTAACATGTAAGGCACTAAAATCCGATTTACGATGAACCCGGGGCGATCTGCCGAAACGACGGGAGTTTTACCAATAGATGAAACAAATTGCACAGCCCGTTGGATCGATCGGTCATTGGTGCGATCTCCAGCAATCACTTCAACAAGTGGCATGCGAGAGACAGGGTTAAAAAAGTGAAGTCCGATGACTCGTTCTGGATGTTGCAACCCTTCGGCAAGTTCGGTGACCGATAAGGCCGAGGTGTTGGTTGCGAGGATGGTGTCGGGTGAACTAGATTCGTCCAGCCCTCGGAAAATTCGTTTTTTGAGTTCCATCTTTTCCACGGCGGCTTCAATGACCAAATCAGCGGCCTTCGTCTGAGGCATTCCACAGCGAGGATAAACGCGATTTAGCCCCTGAGCGGCTTTGTGCCGGGTCATGATTCGGCGTTTGACGGCTTTTTGGTATTCATTATTGAGATGTTTCATCCCTCTCGAAATAGCTTCTACTGCTATATCGTTCCAATAGACCGGGTATGAGCGTGCACTTAGCCAATAGGCGATGCCTGTGCCCATGATTCCCGCACCAACAACAGCGGTTCGTTGGATGGGAGTCAGATTTACAGTGAGTTTACGATTTGCCTT
Organism: Verrucomicrobiota bacterium; assembly: GCA_039027395.1. Taxonomy (GTDB): domain Bacteria; phylum Verrucomicrobiota; class Verrucomicrobiia; order Methylacidiphilales; family JBCBYL01; genus JBCCKK01. Next base: position 3,557 of record JBCCKK010000034.1, read on the forward strand.
ACCTGCGGATTCTCTGAGGAAGAAGAGCCGGATGAGTTGTTTGCTGGTAACGGTGTGAGCTAGTTTAAGGAAGGCTTGTCGTTCTTCTGCATATCCTGATTCAACGGAGCCATGAGCTGCTTTTCGAATTGTTTTGATCGCGGTATCGAGAGCAGGGTAATGCTGAAGGGTTCGAGCCGGGATTTTCCGTCTGGCGACCTGGCAGGCAATTCTTGTAACAATCGGATTGTGCTTATGCCATTGCAGGTTCCTGTGTTTCGCTCTCACGTCCGCTTTACGGGCAACATCCAGGAGATATTCTTTAGGAACAATACGATCTACAATTCCCAGTTTCTTGGCTCGTTTGGCAGGATAGGGCTTTCCCTTTAAGATGACAGTCAATGCTTTTGGAGTGCCAATCATTCGAGGAAGACGAGTCGACCCTCCCCAGGCAGGAAGAATGCCGAGTTGAGTTTCGGGTAATCCGATCTTGGTGGCTTTGTCATCGGAAGCGAATCGGTAATCGCAGGCAAGAGTCATTTCGAATCCACCTCCAACGCAAGCTCCGTGAATGGCGGCGATTGTGGTGGCAGGGAGTTCGGCAATTTTTTGAAAAACGCTCTGCCCCAGTTGAAGGTAATGCTCAATTTCGGCATCGGAATCGTTTGCCTGGAGCGCAGCTTGAAGACTCTTCAGGTCGGCCCCGGCGATGAAGATCCGAGGTTTGGCTGAGCTAAAGATGACGCGAGTCGTGGGAGGGAGGTCTTGCAAGACAGTAAGTAAGTGATCGAGTTCTGTAAGAGCAGCTGCATCAAATATATTTGCACTCGAACCAGATCGATCAAAGGTGACCAAGTGACACGAGGGACTTTCAACATGGTGATGCACGTGGTTCGGAGACGTTTCGACTTTGTGAAGTGTCACGGTTTCTGGAGTCGAAGAGGTGGTGTTCATGATGGATTCCTTTCCAAGTAGAGAGCCGCGCCTTGACCTCCTCCGATACAGGCGGATACAAGTGCTCGGTTTTGACCCCGGCGATGGAGTTCTTTCAGGGTGGTTAGGGCCAGGCGCGCTCCGGTTGCACCCACGGGGTGTCCTAGGGCAATCGCGCCTCCGTTGACGTTAAGGCGGTCTGTATCTAAGGAGCCCACCGCCCGATCTTGGCCCAAATGGTTTCTGGCAAATGCTTGAGACTCGAGAGCTTGCGCTACGGCAAGTAGCTGGACAGCGAATGCTTCATTGACCTCAACTAAATCAATATCACTGAGAGCAATACCGGTCTTACGAAGGACTTCGTGGATTGCATAGACGGGGCCTAGCCCCATTCGTTCGGGCTCGCAACCGGAGTAGTGCCATTCCCTAAGTGTTCCAAGCACAGGTAAATCGTATTTCTCGGCAACCGCTTCCGAGACCACCAACAGGGCCACGGCCCCGTCGGTGATCTGGGATGCATTACCTGCGGTGACTGAGCCCGTGCGCGTATCAAAGACTGGGCGCAGTCGACCTATTTTCTTTAGCTGATCGGGGGTGCGAACACCGTTATCCCGTTCAACTAAATCTTTTACTCCTAGTCCCGGGAAGACGGGACGAATTTCCTCAGCAAGTTTTTCCTGGGCCGCGAGGGCACGAGCATGGCTTTGCAAGGCAAAGTGATCTTGCTGGTCTCTAGTGATTTTAAAATCTCTAGCCAACACTTCAGCTGTGTCTCCCATAGCCAATCCACAAATAGGATCTTGCAGGGCAAGTTTGAGTGCTGGTCTCGGCACGAAATCGTTTCCACGGAAGCGGCGCATGGCAGAAAGGCGTCCCCCGAGAGAGCGTTGCTTGAAAAGTTGGGTCCAGTTCTTCCGCGCCCGATCGCTGAATAAAAATGGAGCTCGGGACATACTTTCGGCGCCACCTACGATGAAAACTTCACCGCTGCCAGCGGCAAGCTTTTCGGCGGCTTGAGTAAGGGCTTCAAATCCGGAGGCACAATTGCGTTGAACGGTTACCGCTCGAACTGAATTGGGGAGGCCCGCATTGAGTGCGATGACTCGTGCCAGGTTTGGAGCATGAGGGGGTTGCCCAACGCAGCCAAAGATGACTTCGTCAACGATACCCGGGTCGATTCCAGTTTCAGAAAGAAGGGCATTAACGGCGATTCTTCCCAGTTCTTCGGCATCGACTCCCGCAAGGTCGGTTCCCATTTTACAGAACGGGGTGCGCACCCCATCAACAATTACTAGGGGGTGTGTTCTCATATGTGGTCTCCTGCGTGGATAAAGGTTCCATTCGTATGGCTTGGCTTGGGTTTTTCGACGGGGCTTACGTTCCGCGAACCAGTAGCAGTCAGGGTGGCTTTCGCCCGGTTATCGAGGATCTTAATTTCTTTGATCTCTTTACCGACGCCTTGGCGTTTACGCATTTCTCTTGAAGAGTGAAATTCGATTTGATTGGGCCTTAATTCGGTTTGAGCTACAAAGCGGCGTTCGATCTCCCGTGTCAGCTCGGTCTCCTCACCACCTTTGCGTTCAATGTGAAGAATGACTTCGTCCAGATCCAGAGGATCATTGTTGTGCTTGCGCAGTTCGATTTGCCAGGCACCGACGTGGTCGATGTTTTCTAGGACATGTTCGAGCTGATTAAAGTCGACCAGCGTTCCCTTGATCTTTCCAAAGTCTAACTCTTTTACATTCGACCGACGATGGATTCTTCCGAAGAGTCGGGGCGCCATACTTCCCGAGTAGGGGCAAGGCTCATACGTTAGTCCTCCGTCGATGATATCTCCCGTCCGGTAGCGCACGACGATAGTTCCACGTGCATCGATGGGAGTGTAAACAATTTCTCCAGGAGTATTGAGAGGAAGGACTTCTCCTGTATCGGGATCTACAACTTCTACGATTCCCATGTCAGGATATACTTGATAGCCACTGGATTCTTTGTCGTGAGGGAATGGGGGTTCAATCAGGGCGACCTTTGCTTCGGTAAATCCGTAAGTCGAGATCACATCCGGTACTTTTGATCCAAGTCGTGTTGCGAGCTCCCTAAGCTTTCGGCGAATTCCGGTTTCAACTTTTTCACCACCGAGAACGATGCGTTTGAGTTGAGTCGATTGAATTCCTTCTTCAACGGCCTGGTTGAGCAAATGGTATAAGAAGGTAGGGACTCCGATCAAGACTTCGGGCTGTAGCTTTTTGAGCATGCGAATGTTGCCTTCGGTTCCCATGACTTTACCGCCACCACTACTGACCATCAGAGCGCCGATGGCTAATCCCGCATAGTGGGCTTGCCAAAATCCGAGGTGAGGGGCGTAGGGGAAAGCATTGAGCATCTTCATCTCCTCCGTTCCATTGGCGATTTCCATGATGCGTCTTCCAGCAACAGAAAGACGATCCATATCATATTTGGTATAAGCAAATGGAACTGGGTCGGCAGAGCGCCCGGTGGTGCTGGTCATAAACACCGGGCGAAATTCATACGAGAGGCGTTCCTTGGTTTTCTTTTTGCCTCGGAGAACAGCAGATACGATCGTCGAGGGTTTTGACGAAAGTTGCTTAGGATTCGGCTGGATTACAAATTCTCGAGTGCGTTGCGGCGCTTCTTCTGTGTTGGCTAAATCGTGCTTATCGGTGAAAGGAATTTTAGCTAGATCTTCAACAGTTTGGATATCGGAGGGTCTTAGCGAATGATTATCAAAAAGATTTCGGTAGTAAGGACAGTAAGGGTAAACGACATCTCGTATATAGCGCTGTAAACGCTTCGACTGATAGTAGTGGCATTCGTCCTTAGTGAGTCTGCGCCAACGATCTTTGGTCAGATGGTTCATGATTACTTCCTTGATTGATAGTTCCCTGTTCTGAGAACTCGCTAATGAGTTTCTTGATTTCGTCGAGCCCAGCGGTTGCTGCTTCTCGCCCAACTCGGATGTATTTATCTGGGCTAGAAAAGTCGGTCCAAACACCCTCTGGGATAACCGGCTTAAGTACGATGTCTGCGTTAAGGCAGCTCTTCTCCGCGATCCGAATTTGAGCAGCGTGGATCGAGCGCATCATGGTGTTGAGAATGTTTCCGTAGGCAAAGTAGTTAAAGTGGCGATTGAACCAGGCTCCAATCCCTTTGGCATTGCGATCTTTGATTTCCCCTCGTCCTGGCTCTCCTTTGAGAATCCAACTCTTTACAACTTCAGAATCGGGAATCACCTTGATCGCGATGATCAGGTCGACATTCATTTCCTTAAGAGGACCGATAGGGACAGGGTCAACGATTCCTCCATCGACGTAGGGGATCCCATCGAGTTTGACGGGTTGGCAGACCCCGGGGATTGCGATGCTGGCATGAACTGCGTCTGCGACATCTCCCGATTCGAAGATTGTTCGCTCAAAGGTGTCGAGTCGCGTGGTTATGATTCGAATGGGTCGTTCGAGATCCTCGAATGAGGTGTTATGGATTTTCTCTGCCAAAATATTGCGAACACGCCTGCCTTTGATGAATCCTCGACGGGGGAATATGACAGGGTCGATCAACCGGAGCCATGACCAAGGTCCTTCATATTCCCGCGCAAAATCTTCCATGTCATTGCCCGTCATGCCGTGGCCCCAGCAGGCAGCGATAAGGGCACCCATACTTGAACCGGTAACCACATCAATATGGATATCGTTTTCTTCAAAGACTTGGAGTGCTCCAATGTGGGCAAGGCCTTTTGCTCCACCGGAAGAGAGAGCTAAACCGATTCTTGGCTTAGCTGGATTTTTTGAACGGGAAGCGGTGTTGCGGGGGCGGGATTTAAACAGACGATTTAGGATCGTTTTGAAAGGATTTTGAACAAAATCTCGATACCAACCCATTAGTGGCGTCTTTCCCTAGGTGGAAGAGCTCCAGGAGAGACGCCATGAACCGGGAGCCCGGGTTTAAAGTAGTAGTTAATCTTATGAATACGCGCCATTACTATAATATATATTTAAGCGTATCAATTGGCAAGGCTCTCTAGTGAAGAAATCTACTAGATTCGACAAAAAAACTGTTAGCAGAAAATCGAAGCCCACTGATTAGACCGATTAATGCGCAGCCCTAGAGAAGAACTGATCGATCAAAATGGGTGAGGAGGACGATGTCCGGGAGGGTGGGGAGGTCGATTTCCGCCGGGTCCATTAGGCCGTTGCCCGCCAGGACCACCGGGTCCTCCGCGGCGCTGCTGGAAGCTCGAGTCTCGGGTGCCACGGCTAACGCGGCCAAGGAACGGAAAGTCCTCAGTGATGCAATAATAATAGGTGCCCTCGGGATACTCTGTAGTTGTTCCCTCGCGTCCATTCGCTTCATCTAAATGCCCAGATCCCGCGACATATTCATAATCCGCGGTGTACGTTCCATCGTGACGTCCTCCCGGTCCGCCGCTTCGCTTGCCGCTCTTGAGTTGCCAACTGCTCTTTGCGCCTTTGTCGAAATAGATTGGAAATCCGTCAGCGGCCCATCCAATTAATAGAGGTGTTTGCTCCACACCACTTTTTCGCAGTTGCTTAATCAATCCCCAGGGAACACTGTGATAGTGGTAGGCTCCAGTGGGTTGAACGTGAGCATTACTATCATCTAGTCCAAGACGTCGTTTGCCCTTAACAATCGCTTCTTCTCGCCAATTGCGATCTCCTTTCCACGTTTCGGCAGTCCCGGGTTCAAACGGCACCCCATTCACTGCGATACCGAAGATTCCTCCATACCTGGTGAATCTAGAATTCTCTCTTGGCTTGAGCGGCATTTGATAATTGTGATTCTGAGGTGTAATCCTGTTTGGATTTCCTGGATTGGGGAAGCGGCCAACGCGGTGGTTGGGAATTCCATTGGACTTAATGATTCTCTTGTTTCCAGATTCGGTGATACTGACTTCGCTATCGTAATCAAGTCGGGCCGTTAAAACCGCGGTCGGAGGTGCACTCATTCCTTGATCCCCGACATGAGCGAATAGCGAAGGAATTGTGGAAAGCAACAAACAGAGGATGGAACCTTTGATCCGAGGCATCACCCAATGCTACGTTGAGAAAGATGGGTTTCGAGCACTAAATTCTGGCAATTGTGAGGGGAACTGAACGGGAATTGCCCTTGCTTTATTAAAATCGGCTGCCACTGTCACAACCCGTGATTCGTATACTATCTCTTTTATTGATTGCGGCCCTCGTTGCCTGTTCACCCAAAGATCCGAGCGACCCGAAGTTTGTGGTTGCTAAAGTAAATGGAGAGAAAATCTACCGTGCTGAATTGGATGAAAGCTTAGAAATTTTTCTCAAATCCCGTGGAAGCCAACGTGGGCAGCTTCCAGAAGGCCTGGTAGCTCAGGTTGAACAGCAAATTCTCAATCAAATTGTCGACGGCAGATTGGTCGTTGCTGAAGTGAACCAAACCAAGTCTGAGCAACTTCAGGAACGATGCGCTGAAGAGTTTATTAAATTCAAGGAACGATTCCCAGACGAAGAGAAATACCAGGAAATGTTGGATAAGCTCGGTTCTAACGAGGAGTCTCTCAAAACACAGATCGAACAGAGTGTCGCACTCGATTTATTGATGCAGGAAGCGCGCAGTGTATCCGCAGAGGTTACTGATGAGAAGGCAAAGGCGTTCTATGATGGAAATCCTCAGTATTGGCAGCGCCCAGAGACAGTCAAAGCACGTCATATTCTAGTTCGATCCGATAAGGATGCCAGTTCTGAGCAAGCGGCTGCTAGCAAAAAGAAAATCGATGATGCGAGAAAGAGAATCGCTGGGGGAGAAGACTTCGCCGTTGTTGCTAGCGAGATTTCTGACGACCCCGGAAGCAAGCAACAGGGTGGAACCTTGCCTCCTTTTCCTCGGGGAAGAATGGTCCCTGAGTTTGACAAAGTTGCGTTTAGTTCTCCTCAAGGCAAGCTGAGCAAGGTGTTTAAAACCGACTTCGGATTTCATTTTCTTGAGGTTTTGGAAAAAAAGGCCGCCGAAACTGTTGGATTCGAAAAGGTTGTCAGCCAAATCAAGAAGAACCTTCAATCCATGGAGGCTGGTAACAGTGTCAAAAAGCAAGTTGATGAAATTCGATCAGCAGCAAAAATCGAGAAGTTTCTTCCCGAGCCTGAAAAGAACGAGGCACAGATTGTTCCTAAAACAGCGCCCAGCGTAGATCCGTCTTAGTCTTAAACCTGCTGATTTTTAATTTGCTTTTGTTTTGGCTTTGGCATCACTTTTCAGATGATCCCGGAGTAAGTTAAGCAGGTTTTCGGTGTTAAAGGGTTTATTAAGAAATGCCTTAAAGATACTCTGCGGATCTTCTCCTTCTACCATTACGGACTCTGGAGGGAAGCCTGACATGCCAATGACCGGAATATGTGGGTAACGTTTTCGAATCGATTTTGCGAGTTCGACCCCGTTTAACAGAGGCATATTGAGATCGGTGAGAACGAGCTCAACTCGCTTGTGATTTCCGGTGAGAAATTTTTCAGCTTCTTGGCCATTTGCGGCAAGTTCCACTTGGAAGCTGCAGCTTTCTAGCGTTTGGCGGAGGATGGATCGCATCGAGCTTTCATCGTCGACAACTAAGACAAGTTGACCCTTACCATGGATTCCATCGGAGTCCTCAGAAGCATTTTTAAGGCGCATTCCTAAAGCGGGGAAAAAGACACGAAACGTTGTTCCTTTATTAGGAGCGCTATCGAGCTCTACGAAACCTCCGTGATTTCGAATGATCGAAAGACTTGTTGAAAGCCCTAGACCCGTTCCTCGAGTTTCATCTTTGGTGGTATAGAACGGTTCAAAAATTTGGCCCTGTATTTCTTTGGGGATACCGCAACCGGTGTCACTGACTTCTAGAACAACAAAGTTTCCCGGCGTGATATGCTGAGGCACGCTCCACTTCCGAGCCTTGCGCAAACGGATCGTAAGTGTCCCGCTTTCACCCATTGCATCACGCGCATTAACACATAGATTAAGTAAAACTTGGTTAATTTGAACCGGATTAGCACGGATTTGAGGAAGATTATTTGCTACTTGGAAGTCTACTTCAATCTTACTGGTGACGGCGTCCTTTGCCAAAAACTTCATTTCTTCAATCAAGTCTGAAAAATCAATGGGCACCCTCGAGCTGTCGAGTCCTCGGGAGAATGAAAGAAGCTGCTTTATCAAATCTGCAGCCCTCCGAGAACCGTCAGTGATTCGCCGAACGAGTTTTTTGCCAAGATCGTCGTGAACCTTATCATTTAGCAGTTCAGCCGACATGAGTATAGGAGAGAGGATATTGTTTAAGTCGTGGGCAATACCACCCGCCAAGCTGCCGACGCTTTCCAGGCGTTGCGCCCGAAGGAACTGCTTCTCGAGTTCTTTTCGTTCTGTGATGTCGGTATCAATACTTAAAATGGCATCGTTCTTGTTGTCTTCTCCGGTAACCATTGTCCAGCGAGACTCGACCGTTCGTTCCTGCCCATCAGCTCGAACTCGCGTCAGCTCGCCATACCAATCCCCGCCACTGCGAACTTTACGCTGTGCATCATCAAGTGATTCTCCGCGGGTCACGAGGACATCATTGACTTTGCGATCTTGAACTTGATCGGGTGTGTAACCGTAGAGACGGGTGGCTCCTTGATTCCAAAAGAGAATTGTCCCATCCTTGGCACAGACGATAATCGCATCTCGGGCTTGGGCAATGAGTTGGGCTTGATTTTTAAGTTTCGCATAGGCGATCTGCATGTCAGTGACATCGGTAATCAACCCTTCGAGGTGTTTCAGTTTTCCATTCTCGAAGATTCCACGACCGCGCTCGGAAACCCAACGCTCACCTTTTTGCCGATGATGAATCCGGTAGGTGATCTCAAAAGGAAGCTGCCGTCCCAAGGCCAACTCAATGTCGTTCTTCACATAGAGACGGTCACCAGTGTTAATCATCTCTATGAAAGAAATTTCACGATTGCCTTCAAGTTCTTCCGCATTATAGCCCGTTAGGTCAAAGCACCCTTCACTGGCATAAGTAAGAGTTCTCTTATCATCATGGCTGCTGCGGTAGGCCATTCCTGGAAGATTACTAAGCAGTGTTGAAAGCTGTTGTTGGTTCTCGGCTAAACGCTGCTGGGCTTCAACGATCTTTTTACGCGAGGAAATCGACTGCAATGCGAACGAAATATCTTTAGCTAGAGATTGGAATAGACGAATTTCTTCAGCCTTAAAGAAGTCACGGGTTTGTGAATAAACGAGAAAAATACCTCGTTCGTCGTTTTCCATTTTGAATGGGAAAGCCCCACACGAGCGAAACCCGCGCGATAGAGCCTCTTCCTTGTAGTGAAATGAAGCATCATTTTCAATATCGTTACTGACTGCGTAAACACCGGTTCGAATTGCCCGGCCACCCGGGCCTCGGCTTTCGGGACCGGCTTCAAGCAGGAGCTTTACTGAGTCAATATACCCTCCATTTTTTCCATACGAGGTGAGGGGAACGACGGAACTATTTGATGCTTCGAGTTTACCTACCCACGACAGGCTCAGATCACCTTTGTCAACGATGATTTCGCACATCGACTGTAACAATTCTTTCGGCGTGTCGAATCGAACAATACACTCATTGACAAGACTTAGGACCGAATAGAGACGGTTGACTCGGTCAAGTCTGGTGCGACTCTCTTTAAGTAGAGCCTGAGTCTCGGTTTGACCGGTAATATCCAAGCCGATTCCTCCAAAGAGCAACTCACCGCTCTCGCCTTTAATAGGAAACTCGTAAACAAGAAAGTCATAACTGGCGCCATTAGGATGGTGAATCGCTTGTTGAAACTGAACGGGCTCTCGGGTCTTCTGAATATGTTGCCGGTTTTCTTCGCATCGAATTCCAATTTTTTCACCGAAAAGATCTGCGACATGCTTACCAATGACCTTTGAATATTCAAGGTTGAGGAGATCACAAATGCCGCGATTACACTTAACGAAGTGCCCATTTGTATCAAGAACCCAAGCAAGGCCGGGTACATTCTCCATGAACGCCCCTAAGGTTTCCTCTTGAAAAAGCGAAGGAAGTTCCTGCTTCTTCTTGCCGAGCAGAAGATTAAAATCCATATCTAAATAACTCCCCAATCGACCAGTTCCTAATTATCTCTGACTCGCTCCACATGTCGAGTTTATTGCACTTCATTTAAGGTGTTGACTGTAAACTACTTAAACTTATTTACACAGTGCAGTTATAATATAATTAATAGTTTTTACAGATTAAGAATAACAGATTCCGCTAGGCTAGTCTGAACTAGTGGGTATAAACCGCCAATGCGCATTGTATTTGGAGCTGTCTTAGCGCACTACCCTGATTGCTCAGCAGGACATGTTTGCGCCATTTTGAGTTGGTTGTATGCCTTCCGCTCCATTGGTGCTGAAGTTTGGATTATCGAAGAGATGAGTTCCGACGAACTAGTATTCACAGATGATGATCGAATCCAAAGTGTGAACGAACGATTTTGGCATTCGACTATTTCTGAGTTTGCGGACATGGACCGGGCTAGCCTTTTCGTCGATGGCGAAGCCGACAATGCTTCGGCATTTAAGGAATTTTGTCGTAGCAGTGATTTGTTTATCAACTTTTCAGGCCAATGGGAACAAATGGACTTAGTTTCCGAATGTCCGTGCCGCGTTTACTTAGATGTGGATCCTGGGTACACGCAAGTTTGGCGAGAAGCGTATGATTGTTCGATGAACCTTGAGAATCATACGCACTATGTAACGGTCGGTCTACGAGTTCCCAATGTGGAATGTGTTATTCCTAAAAATGGAAAAGACTGGATTGAAACGCCTCCTCCGGCGAGTGTCCAACTTTGGAAAGATTTGGAGAGACGTTCGGCAGCAGAGGAGAGAGGGCTCGATACTCCGGAGATCGGTACTAACGCATGGACCACGGTTACCCATTGGGAAGGCTACAATGAAATCGAATGGGAAGGCATTACTTTTGGAAATAAGCGCGATAGCTTTATCGATTTGATAGATACTCCCTCGTGCCTTGCATTGAAGCGGGATTTGTTAGTTGCTTCAGATATTCAACCGGAATGGGGGGACTACGCAAATTTTCATAGTAAAGGTTGGAGGTTTATTTCTAATCGAAAAGTTTGTGCAAATCTCACAAGCTATTTTGGTTTTCTCGAGATGAGTCGAGGGGAGATTGGAATCGCAAAAAAAGGATATGTTAGTTCCGGCTCAGGTTGGATGAGCGATCGAAGTATGGGTTATATTTCGCTAGGCAAACCCGTTGTGCTTCAAGATACGGGGTGGACCCAAGTATTTGAGCCGAGGAAAGGGTGGGTTGCCTTTCAAGATGCCGAATCTCTCGCTCAACAGATTTCTGATGTCGAGGCCGACTATGAAACGCATTGTAATGCGGCTTTGGAATTAGCCACGACCGAATTTGATGGAGAAACAATTTTGAAGAAGCTGTTGGCCAGGATCTAGCTTAAGCTAGGCGCGGACGAGATTCTGGAAGGACCGCTCGTAGCACTTCGTTCCATGGTCGAGCTCTTCTAGAGTTATCCATTCATCTTTTGTATGGGCCTGAGCAATCGATCCAGGTCCCATAGCTACCGATGGTACTCCTACCGAAGCCAAAGCTGCGGCATCACAAAACCAGGGGGCAGTTGTCAGTCCGCGAGTTGCAGGTTCGATCGCTTTGACAAGCGGGTGTTCGGCATCTGTGTCCAGAGAGGCGCTTCCTTTAGGCATATGGACAGAGGCATTAATGCCTGTTGATTTAGTAACTTCGTTGAGCTTTGACTCAATCTGATCGAGCGAGAGGTTCGGAATCGTTCGAATATCGAGAGTCAGGCTGCACTCAGCAGGGGCAATATTCGCTTTACTGCCGCCGTTTAATAGACTCGGAACCGCACTCGTTACGCCGAGGGTCGCGTTGGATGTTTCCTCAAGCCAGGGTAGAAAATTGTTTTCTAGAGCAACCAGAACATGTGCCATCTTCAGATTTGAGTTATCGTTGTTTTGGGCGACTGATGCGTGAGCGGCTTTTCCTCGGGTTTCAATCTTAACCCAAGCACACCCTTTGTGGGCATGGACGATGTAGGACTCGGTGGGCTCTGCGACGATGGCAAAATCGTAGTTCTTAGCCGCTTCTGTTTCAGCGAACGCATTGGAACCGACACAGCCTGTTTCTTCACCCATAAATGCAACAAAAGTGAACTCCACATTTCCCGATTGGTAGTCCTCGCTATCAACCACATTGAGGAGCGCTCGAATCATAGCAGCCATCGGCCCTTTGGTATCGCAGGCACCACGTCCGTATATTTTTCCTTTTTGGATTTCAGGTGAAAATGGAGGAATTGTCATTCCTGCCACGCTGACGGTGTCACTGTGAGGTGCTAACAGAATTCGATACTTAGGATTGTTTTCGATAGGGAACCGGGCGAACACATTCGGTCGTTGGGGTAGAACTTCTTGGAAACGGATTTCTCCTCCCAAAGGCTCAAGTAACTCCCCTAAATACTGAGCTATGCGTTCTTCTCCGATTTGATCGGTTCCCGGATCACCATCTGGATTGACGCTAGGAATGCGAATCAGTTCGCTAAGAAGCTCTTGAGTCGAAAAGTCAGATTTCACTTAGCTTACTGTGCTCGGCATAGGTCTCAGTAAACCAATCCGCGAATAAACGAAGGCCATCTTCGATTTTGGTTTGGGGATCATAACCTAACTTCTCTTTCGCCTTCGAGATGTCAGCGTAGGTGATTGGAACATCTCCAGGCTGCTCGGGAAGTTGCTCGATATTAGCCTTCTTACCTAAAGCGGATTCAATGTGTTGGATCAAGGTAGCCAATTCAATCGTCTGGCTCTCTCCAAGATTGAACACCTCGAAACCTGGTTGGCTGTAATCCAACGCTTTTAGAATACCTTGAACGATATCGTCGACGTAGGTGTAGTCACGGCGTGTTGTTCCGTTTCCGAATTGTTGGATAGGATCGCCTTGCCAGATCTTCTTGAAGAACTTATGAATTGCTAAATCGGGTCGCTGCCCCGGTCCGTAGACGGTAAAGAACCGAAGAGCAACACATTGAATATGATAGAGGTGGCTATACACCGTGCACAAATGCTCTCCTGCCACTTTGGTTGCTGCATAAGGAGATATTGTTTTCTCAATTGGATCGGATTCCGAGAATGGCACTTTTTTGTT